>JAITNB010000002.1 GCA_031290695.1 Coriobacteriales bacterium
GCGGCGTGCTCAAGGTCCTCGGCCAGTTGGCCTATCTCATCGGCGCAGAGTGCACGGCTGGCGCCTTTGATGCCGTGTACACATATCGTGTAGTCATCAGACAGCGAGCCGGAATGGTAGTAGTGCTCGGCCTTCTCAAGCAGCTCCGGGGTATTCTTCACATAGGACCCGAGAGCCGTCCAGTAGGCCTCCAGGTCGTCACCAAAACGCTTCAACCCCGCCGAGAAGTCGATACCCTCAAAGTGATGCTCGGCCAGTGCGTGCCGCCGGATGTCGTCATGCTGGTTGGTGCTCGTGTGTTGTTTGGGCGTATCATCGGCCTCCTCAACCGCTGCGGCATCCCTGCGATCCTTGCGTATGCGGTCGCGCACAAACTGGTTGATAACCGTGTCAAGGCGCATGATGTCAATGGGCTTTGACAGGAAGGCCTGAAAGCCTTTGCCCAAAAACATCTCCTCATTGCCCACTATGGCATTGGCAGTGAGCGCGATGATGGGGACGCTGCGGGCATAGTCGCTGTCCACCTCCTCGCGGATGACGCGGGTGACCTCCAGGCCGTCCATTCCCGGCATCATATGGTCCATGAATACAGCATCATAGTGTGGCTCATCGCTGCGTATGCGCCGTATGGCCTCGACACCGCTCGTCACACAGTCAACCTGCATCTGGTAGGGCCGCATCAGCCCTTTTGCCACGTCGAGGTTGGTCGCCACGTCGTCAACCACGAGCACCCGCGCAGAGGGTATCTGCGAGCGCACGAGCAGTGCGTTACGGTCGCGCTTCTCATCATAATACTGAGCGGCCCTGAGCTTCTGGGCGACCTCGCGGCCGATGGTCGCCTCGGTCACGAAGCCCTGGCGCATCCGTACGGTGAAGGTGCTTCCAATGCCGTACTCGCTTTCGACCGAGATGGTGCCGCCCATCAGCCCCACCATCTTCTTGGTCAGTGACAGCCCCAGGCCGGTGCCTTCTGTCGTGCGGTTGCTCTGTACATCCACCTGGCTGTAGTCGCTGAATAGCTTGGCCACATCCTCCGGTATCATGCCAATGCCGGTGTCGGTCACACTCGAGGTCAGCCAGACGTCGTCGCCCTCGCGCTCACAGCTTACCAACCAGTCGACGTGTCCCTCTTTGGTGTACTTGAACGCGTTGGAAAGCAGGTTGTTAAATATCTGCCTCACGCGCAGGTCGTCACCCAGCAAGCGATCGGGCAGATCCTCGTCAATCAGCAGCTTGAACTCGATGGGCTTGGATCCTATGCGCACGCTGTTTAACACGATGGTGTCGTTGATGAGGCTTGGCATGTCATAGTCCACGGGGATAAGCTCGAGCTTTCCCGCTTCGACCTTTGACAGATCCAGGATGTCGTTGATGAGTCCCAGCAGTGTGACGCCTGAGTTGTATATCTTCTCCAGGTTTGAGTGCACCGGCTCGCTTATCTCCTCGGTCAAAAGCGAGAGCTCGGACAACCCGATAACCGCATTCAAGGGAGTGCGCATCTCATGGCTCATATTGGCGAGGAAGGAGCTCTTGGCCTCGCTGGCCGTCTCGGCCTTCTCTTTGAGCTCTTTGGCCTGGAGGTAGGGCTTCTCGATGAACAGCGAGGCCAAAAAGCCAAAGGCGATGCTCAACATCAGGCAAACTACGCCCACGAGCACAACACCAAGAACCGCGTTGTTTGCGGGACTCTCTGCAAGGGGGACAACCACACCAAGCGCCCATCCCGTTTTTGAACTGGTGACGGGTTGATAGGCGCATAACTTCTCGCTGTCGTTCACTGTGAACGTCATGACCCCCGTCCTGCCGGCGACCATAGTTGCCGCAACCGACGCAACACTTGCATAACGGCTGTTAGTCTGTGCCATCTCAATGAAGTTCATGCGGTCGCTAACCCAGAGGGGGTCGGTGCTCGCGAGGATGGTGCCCTGCCCATCGACAATGACGATGTGGCCGGTATCCCAGATGGTGAAGTTGGAGAGAAGATCATCAAAATGCAGGCCCGGGACTGTTGCAGAAAGCACACGCTCACTGTCGATGGGAATACAGACATGAAGCGAGAGCGTGCCGTCGGCTTCCTCACGGGTGGTCGAGATAACCGACTCGCCATTGAAAGCGTTCTGTAGATACGTGTCCTCCAGCAGGCTGGCCGAGGTAGGGTAGTCGCCAACTTGCAGGATGACGCCCTGACGGTCGAGTACGGTAAAAGAGGTGAACCGATTGTCAAAGGTACGTTGCTCGTCTTCGAGGATAGACAAGATATCTGCGTCGGACGAGAGGGCGAGTTGCTGGGCGACATGTTCGGCATCCGCTTTGAGAAGGCGTATCTCATCGCTGACCAATTCGTCGGCTATCGCGGCGATGAGCACCAGGTCGTCCTCGACAGCCTCCTGCATTGCAGAGCTGACAAAGGCAAAGCCGGTCCCCATGCCAAGCACGACGATGAAGATGGTTACCACAAGGAACGTGAGGAATACCCTCATGCGCACGGAACGCCGCTCCCAGAAGCCTCTGGTATTCTTATCTGCTGGCGACACAGCCACCCCCCTTACAAAAATCCATACAACTTTGCATTATACCCTCAAACCCCTGTGTGCTGATGATTTGCGCACAAAAGAGACATAAACCCGTGAGACGCTGTGACACGCCTCGCCTGTTGTTCCCAAAACTGAGAAAAACTGCACGGGCGTTCCCAGCCTCCATCCTCAGCTTCCGTCTCAGTCAACGGCTTTGAATCAGGTCGTATCTTGCCGGGCCTCTGCTTCCTGTGGTTTAGTACAATGAGAACGGTACGTAACCTTCCAGTGAAAGAGACCTCTATGAACAACTTCCCCAAAGTCACCGTTGTAGGCGCCGGCAATGTGGGTGCCACAACCGCCCTGCTGCTGCTGCTCAAGGACCTCGCCAACGTCGTGCTCATCGACGTGGCCGAGGGCGTCGCCAAAGGCAAGGCGCTCGACCTCATGCACATGCGTTCCAACGAGCGGTTTGGCCCCACCATCACAGGTACGGGCGACTATGGGGACACCGCCGCGAGCGACATCGTGGTTGTGACCGCCGGCGTGCCGCGCAAGCCTGGCATGACCCGCGAGGACCTGCTTGAGGTCAACGCCGGTATTGTGCGCCAGGTCATCGACGGCGCGCTCGCAGCATCTCCCAACGCCGTCTTCATCTTCGTCACAAACCCGCTCGATGTAATGACCAACCTGGCCGCCCGCCTCTCGGGCCTGCCCAAGCAGCGTCTCATGGGCATGGGCGGCGTGCTCGACTCCGCACGCTTTGCCTACGCCATTGCACAGGAGACCGGCCTGGCCCCCACCCAGATCGAGGCCCTCGTCGTAGGCGCACACGGCGAGGCCATGGTCCCCCTCCCGCGCCTCTCAACCGCAGGCGGCATCCCCATCACAAGCTTCCTTGATGCGGATAAGGTCGAGCGGGTTGTTGCCAACACCGTCACGGGCGGTGCGGCCGTGGTCGAGCTGCTGCAAACGGGCTCCGCCTTCTATGCGCCCGCGTCGTCTATCGTGTTGATGGTCGAGGCCATCCTGCAAGACAGCGGCCGCGTGCTCAGCACCTGCGCCAAGCTAGAAGGCGAGTACGGCATCAACGACGTCTATATGTGCGTCCCCGCCCGCCTGGGCAAAAGCGGCGTACAAGAGGTCGTCGAGATTGCCCTCAACGAGGATGAGCTCATTGAGCTACGAACCTCAGCCTCTGTTATAAAAGCAGCAACAGACGCCTTATAAAAGAGCGCCTGTTGCTGCTTTTGTCTCCCAGCGGCTTAGCCAGCTGTCTACAGACGGTAATCTACCGGGAGTAATGGAATAGTGCCAGCAACTTGACATTTGATGCAATATCTGATAGACCAGTGCCGCCCCCGAGGAGGGCCTGCATGTCCTCATCGGCAAGTATTTCGAGCAGTGGTGATGTTTGGGTATAAGGGTTGACAACAAGAGAGGTATAACGAGATGAAGATGTTGCGGCGTGTCCTTTCGATCCTTATGGCGGTCATCCTGTCCCTGTGTGCCTTCCCTGTTGCAGCCTCCGCGGATGAGTCCGATTACTATGTAGAAGTCATCGTTGATAAGCCGGTCTTAGTTGATGCTGAAGGAATGCCCAAGACGAATTTAAGTGTTAATAATGGCATCCCTTTCCTGGTTGACCGTAGCACCAATAGCATTGAGGTCTCACAAGATGAGGGCATAACATGGAAGACTTTGCAAGAGTTCGATTTGGGTGAATCAAGCCCCTGGCTAATCGCTGCAGAGGGAGACAGCTACTATATGAGTGTATCTACCCCTGACTATCCTTTCAGGCAAGCCCTTCGCATCTCCCACGATGGAGGGCAGAGCTGGAAGACTGTTTTCCCCGACAGGTTCTACTCTAGCACTTTTGATGTCTTTGAAGGGGTCATCTATAGCGCCGCTTATGAATCAGGCAATCATTTCCTGCTGATGTCTGAGGACGATGGCGATACCTGGAAAACCCTGCCTGCACCTACGTCTGGGGATATACGGGTGGAAGGTGGAGTCATTTATGTGGTTGATAGCTGGGATGGCTATGCCTATATCTCGCATGACGAGGGGCTGAGCTGGAAGACGGTGGCGACCCCCGACCCCGACAGCTATAGTGAGCGACCCTTCGAGATATGGGAACCGACCCTCGCTATAGGCAAGTCTGTGCTCCTTTCGCGTCGAAGTTATTTCACCCTTTCAAACCCTTTGCTATCAAGGGACGAGGGAGGTACTTGGGAGCCTTGGGAGGGCTATGATATTGCGCGCGGTCTTAATGCCACCAGTAATGTCCACATTGCAAACGACAGTACCTATGCTGCTGGTGTTAATGCCGCACAGAGGATGCAGGTCATAAAAGCCACCTCCATACGTGCCGCAGGGCAGGACCGCTACGGCACTGCGGTGCGCGTCTCGCAGCGCGCCTACCCCCAAGGCAGCGACGCGGTCATCCTTGCAAGCGGGCGTGACTTCCCCGATGCCTTGTCGGCCTCAAGCCTCGCCGGGGTACTCGACGCCCCCATCCTCCTTGCCGCACCCGACGCGCTTGACACCCAGACCGCCACGGAGCTGCGCCGCCTCGCCCCCGAGGCCGTCTATATCGTAGGCGGCACCTCCGTCATCACAACAGCACTTGAAGACTACCTCGCCGCCCTGCCGCACCCCCCCGTTGTCAGGCGCCTGGCAGGGGCCGACCGCTACGCCACCTCGGTGCGCATCGCCGAGGAGGCCGTGGCCTTGGGGGGCAGCGCACAGAACATCCTTATCGCCTTAGGCGCCAACTACCCCGACGCCC
>JAITNB010000112.1 GCA_031290695.1 Coriobacteriales bacterium
TAGTCAACGAGGTCGGGGTCAAGGCGGGCGCTGGTGCTAAAGAAGCCCTGCTTGGGGCATATCTCGACCGGTGGCAGCACGTAGGCATCATCACCGGTTCCCACCACGCACACGGCAAGTTCGACGCCGCTTACCCATTCCTCGATGAGCACCGCCTCGTCAAATGAGAGGGCGTCGAGGAGGGCGGGGGCCAGGGCCTCGGGGGTTTCGACTTTTGAGACGCCCATGGCAGAGCCGCCACAGGCCGGCATAACGGCGAGGGGGTAGCCGGTTGTGATGCGTGTGGTCATGAGGTCGAGCGCCCCGGCCGCGCCCATGCTCTTAAAGGCGACGGCCGCCAGGAAGACATGTTGGGGCCAGGACGCGGGTCCAGTAGCGGTTGTTGCTGTTGTGCCTGTCGCACTTGCTGTGCCTGTTGCGCCTACGCAGCGACGATAGGCACCCACCACCGCGGGCAACATGCTCTTGTTCCAGGCAAAGCGGCAAGCGCTCGACGATGAGCCTACAAAGGGGATGTCGAGGTATTCGAGAAGGGACTGCACGGTGCCGTCCTCGCCGTTCTTGCCGTGGAGCGCTATATAGGCGACATCGGGCCTTTGCTCGCGCAGGATGCCCACGAGGGACTCGGTGGTGTCGAGGGGAAGCACCTCGTGCCCCGCCGCCTCAAGGGTGCGCAGGATGTGCCGGCCGCTCCCTAGGGAGAACTCCCGCTCAAATGACGTGCCACCCATGAGGACCGCTATTTTATAAGGCATGAGAAAGTCCTTTCACTTCGCTCACTTGATCGCCCCCGCTTTGATGAAGGCGCGGTAGAGGGCGAGACGGTCGTCGATAACGGTTGCAAGACGACGGATGGCCTCGCGTATCTTCTCGGGCTCCTCGTAACAAAACGCGATGCGCAGGGCGTTTTTGCCCTTGCCCTGCCCTGAGGGAAAACAACCGTCGCCGGGTACGAAGGTCACGCCTTTATCCAAAGCCACACTGAGCATCTGGGGGGTGTCTACGTACTCAGGCAGGGTCACCCACACAAAGAAGCCGCCTTTGGGGTGCGTCCAATGCGCCTCGGGCGGGAAGAACTCTTCAAGTGCCTCAAGCATGGCGTCGCGGCGCTCACGGTATTTCTCGCAGATGCCGGCGAGGGTCTGCTTCCAAGGGGTCTCGTTGAAGTAGTGCTCGACGATGACCTGGTTGAGCGCCGAGCCGCACAGGTCGGTGCCTTGTTTGACCATGTTGAGTTTTTGCAGGATGGGGCGCGGTGCGAGAACCCAGCCGGTACGCAGGCCCGGCGCGAACACCTTCGAGACGGTACCCAGGTAGATAACGTCCTCGTCGAGCGCACGCAGGCAGGGCACCGGCTCGCCCTCGAAGCGCAGTCGCCCGTAGGGGTCGTCCTCGATAACGAGTATCCCGTACTCACGCGCCAGTTCGAGCAGACGCGTACGGCGCTCAAGGCTCATAGTCACGCCGCCGGGGTTTTGGAAGGTGGGGATGGTGTAGATAAACTTGGCACCGTGCCTGCCCACCCGCTTAAGCTCCTCTTCGAGAAGGTCCATGCGCATACCGTCCTCGTCGAACTCGATGGCATGTATGGTGGGTTGGTACGCGCTAAAGGCCTGCAAGGCCCCCAGGTAGGTGGGGCCCTCGGTGATGATCATGTCGCCCTTGTTGATAAAAGTCTTGGCCAGCAGGTCGAGTGCCTGTTGCGCACCGGTGGTGATCGTGACGTTTGCGGGCGTGACTGAAATGTCGCTGTCTAGCATGAGGCGGCAGACGATCTCCTTGGTCTGCACGCGACCGGTCGTGTCGCCGTATTGCAGGCCGGCGACCCCTTCCTGCCGCACCGCATTGGCGGCCACCTCGCTCACCTGTTCGAGCGGCAGTCGGGCGATGTCGGGCATCCCGCCGCTCAATGAGATGATGTCGGAGCGCGAGGCAGCGGCAAACAGGTCGCGTACTGCGCTGGTTCGCATCGTCTCGACACGCTCTGCGTAGTCATCCTGCCATTCATCGAACTGTATCAATCCAGGGGTGGTCATCTGTTCTTCCTTTGGCTGCCCGGAGAATTAAGCTTCTACGATACTCTCGTTTGCGCCATTTGTCTGCATAACGAGCCCATTAACTAGGTCGATGGCTTTGCATAGCGCGGCTTTGGTCACCGTTGGGTCGTCATACGACACACGCACCCGCATGATGCCGCGGTCCTTGTCGAGCCAGGAGGTATTGCCCGCAAAAGCGGTTGCAGGTGCGGGAACACCGGTGGGAACACTCGGGGCACAGGGGGGACGGCACAAAGTGGGGCTGTCTTTTTGTCCCCGCACCAAAAGGTCAATCGCTACATGCTCGACAATATGGGGCAGCAAGGCGCCCTCGAGCTTCTCGCCAAAACGCCCCACGCCGCCACTGACACAGGCATGTTCTACTATTGTAGGTAGCAATTTTAGGAGTTCCCGAGCAACGCAAGCATTTGCCGTAAGGGTATCGCCCTGCAGGGCAAGGTCGATGACCACCGCCTTGGGGGTCACGTGTGAGGCAACGATTGTAAGAGGTTTGCTAGACAATCCGCCACTGGATGGTGCGCACGCCCCATTCGTACTCAGTGTTGCAGCCAAATGCCTTCCAGATACCGGGTTGCAGGTCAAGTGCCCTGCCGTACCCGCCAAACCCACCGGTATCGTTGATGTAGCCGGTCACTACCATGTCGCCGTACTTTATCTCGATGGTCGAGCCCAGCAGGTACGCCCATCCAACCGGCACAGCGACGCCAAAGGAGTTGTCGTCCATGTATGAGCCGTCTGCCGTTGTGTTGTCGACCCCGTCGTTGCCCAGCGCATAGGCCGATGCAAGGCCTGTCATCCATTCTCCTGGCACAACAAAGGGCGCTGGCTCTACAACAGGCTCTTCAATGACGACTTCACGGCCGAGCGGGGCCGCAATCTGTTCGACGGCTACAGAGGCCGTGGTGCCGTCAAGGGACCCCAACGCAAACTTGTCCTGCGTGGCAACGGGGTTTGCGGTGTTGCTCTGTATGCGCCCTACGCCTAAGACCTTGTCGGTCTCGTTGGAGAACGCAGCATATGCGAAAGGAGTGGTGCCAAAGA
>JAITNB010000008.1 GCA_031290695.1 Coriobacteriales bacterium
CTAAACAGCTTGTCCTCGGCCTGTTCGATGAAGTGCTTATCCACTGCCCCGTACTTCCCTTTTTGGTCCTCGGCGAGCAGGCGCTTGGTGTAGATGGACTTTGTGAGGGCGGCGAGCGCCTTGATGTCGTGGGTGTTGAGGATGGTGCTGTAGTGCTCGGCGAGCTCGGCCGGTTTGGAGGTGTGGTAGACGTCGGCAGGGATCGAGGGGATAAGTGCGATGAGCTTCTCGGCCTCGGCCTTTGAGATGATCGCGCGCATGAACACGGTGCTGTTGTCGACCGGCGAGTATATCTTACATCGGTCATTGAAGGTCTTGAGCACATAGTACGGCTTGCTCTCGCCGGTTTCTGGAACCACGCGCTCAGTGATGTCGACGACTTCGCAGACACCGTTGCGTCCATAAACGAGCTTATCTCCGATTTTGTACATTGTATTCCTCCCAACAAGAATCTATTTTAGCACTTGTTGGGGGGCAGGGTAAGCGTTTTGCGGTGATTGGCCTCCTTGTGTATCCTGTGTTAAGGCATTTAATGCGTGTGCCAGAGTGCAGCAGGTGGCAGGATGGTGGCAGATGGCGACGGAGAACAGCGGGCGGGTTACAACGCCAGACACCTATGACGTGGTGGTTATAGGCGCAGGATTGCTGGGATGCTTTACGGCCCGCAACCTCATACGGCACCAGCTCAAGGTCGCCGTGGTTGAGAAGTCCCACGATGTGTGTACCGGCGTGAGCCGGGCGAACTCTGCCATCGTTTACAGCGGCTACGACAACAAGCCCGGCACCCTCAAGACGCGGCTGTGCGTGGCGGCCAACCGCGACTTTGCGCGGCTGTGCGAGGAGCTTGCTGTGCCGCTCAAGCAGTGCGGCTCGCTCATGGTGGCCTTTGGGCCGCGCGCCCAACGGGTGCTTGCGCATAAGCTGGAACAGGGCCGCGCCAACGGTGTCGAGGGGCTACGGCTGCTTACAGGGGCCGAGGCGCTTGAGCTTGAGCCAAACCTCAACCCTGCGGTATGCGCCGCGCTCTTCTCCCCCACCACCGCAACGGTCAACCCCTGGGAGTTCTGTCTTGCCGCCGCGCACAACGCACAGGCGAACGGGGTTGAGTTCCTGTTCGATGCCGAAGTCACAGGAGTTGAGCGCCTGGCTGGAATGGCGGGAATGGCAGCTTGCGCAGAAGAACAGAGCGCCTACAATGGCTACCGCCTCACCCTCGCCAATGGCCGCACGCTTGAGGCGCGTGCCGTGGTCAACGGTGCTGGGCTGGCTGCGGCGCAGGTGGGCTCGCTGGTACACGACCCCGGCTTTTGCCTGCGTCCTACCCGCGGCGACTACCTCATCCTCGACACCACAGCAGACGGGTTTATCAACCACGTGATCTTTCACGAGCCCGAGGAGCGCGGCAAGGGGGCGACCCTCGTGCCCACCGTCGACGGCAACCTCATGATAGGCCCCTCGGAGGAGCCAGCCAGCGACGAGCCGTTCTCGACGAGCGCGGAGGGGCTCGCGTTTAACCGCCGCGTGGCGCGCGAGGTGTTTCCCGCCATCCCGCTCGATGCGACAATCCGCTCGTTTGGCACGTTGCGCCCCAATCCCTTCTATACGGTGGTCGACGCAAACGGTGCCGTAACCGTGAGCGACCAGAGCATCAACACCTTCATCATTGGGGAGCCGCCTGGGCTGGACGGGCAGATGGGTGGCGTGGGTAGCGTGGAGGTCGCGGGCGGGGCGGGCGATGTGGTGCCAGGGGCGGGCGCGATGTTGAGCAGTGCGGGCGGGGCGAGCAACACGTCAGGCGCTCCCGGGTTCATCAATGTGGGCGGGGTCAAGACACCCGGCCTTACCTGCGCCAACGAGATAGGCACCTATGTGACCAGCCTAGTGGTGAAGCATCTGGGTGAAGTTGCGGATAACCCCGCGTTTGATCCTCGTCGCCCCTCTCCCCCGCGCTTCGCGCGCCTCGATCCCACCGTGCGTGCGCAGCTTGATGAGCCCCAGAACATCGTCTGCCGCTGTCGCCTGGTCACAGAGGACGAGGTGCGGCGTGCCATCCGTGCGCCTCTGGGTGCCCGCAGCGTCGATGGTGTCAAACGGCGCACCGGCGCTGGCATGGGCCGCTGCCAGGGAGGGTTCTGCACCCAACGCATCATCGAACTGCTCGCCGAGGAGTTGGGCGTGGAGCCATGGCAGGTGACCAAGGCTGGCAGTGGGTCGGTGGTGGTGTTGGGACAGAAGGGGGGCGGCTCGGCGAACAGAGGAGAGGGCGCAGAGGAGGACATAGAAAAGGGCATAGAGGGGGACGGTTCCTTTTTATGCTCTCAGGGTAACGGTAGCGTTGAGGAGACACGCGGGATGCGCGAGGCAGACAGCCCGCCTCCTTGTCCCCCCACACACGTGCAACTTGCCATCATCGGCGGAGGGTCGGCAGGGCTTGCGGCGGCATTGGCGGCGCACGAGGCGGGGGTGAGCGACATCCTGGTGGTGGAGCGGCTGCCCTACCTGGGCGGCATCCTACAGCAATGCGTGCACAACGGCTTTGGGCTGCGCATACCTGGCGACGACCTCACCGGGCAGGAGTACGCAGACTGGCTCGTTGGGCGGGCTGTAGAGGCGGGGACGGGGACGAGGGCAGAGGCAGAGATATCCGTACTTCTGGGCAGCTCGGTTATTGGACTTACGGGCGAGAGGGTGCTTACAGTTGCAGGCGATACTGGCGTATGCGAGGTGGAGGCAAACGCTATTATACTCGCAACTGGCTGTCGCGAGCGACCTCTGGGCACGCTCATGGTGAGCGGTACGCGGCCTGCCGGGGTGTTCGCGGCTGGCAGTGCACAGAAGATGCTCAACCTCGCGGGATGGGATGTGGGCGAGCGCATCGTCATTCTGGGGTCGGGTGATGTGGGGCTCATCATGGCGCGGCAGTTCACGCTGCAGGGTAAGCAGGTGCTCGCGGTCATTGAACAGGCGGGGCGCTGTGGCGGGCTCGCGCACAACCGCCGCGACTGCCTTGAGGCGTTTGACATCCCGCTGGTGCTCAACCACACCGTGACGGAGGTACAGGGCAGCAGCCGTGTCGAAGCCGTGCGCGTTGTGAGCACGCTGCCTGCGGCACCGCTTGCGGCACAGCCGGGAGGTGGCGGGGCTGGAGGCGGCGGGAGCGAGGGCAATGGAAGCGACGCGCACGGGACCTGCCGCTGCGAGCCCACTGTCACCTCCACCACCCCCCGCGACTACCTCCTTGCGTGCGACACCCTCGTGACCTCCGTAGGGCTTATCCCCGAAAGCGAACTGCTGTGCGCGACGGGTGGGCAGCTAAACGGCGACCTGCCGCACGTTGATGGCGCGCTGTGCAGCAACCTGCCATGGCTGTTCGTGGCTGGCAACGCGCGCAAGGTCCACCGCTTCGTTGACACCGTCATGGACGACGGTGCGCGCGCCGGTGCAAGCGCCGCCCGGTATCTGCAAAGGGAGTGAACCCTTGAACCCTTGAACTGTCTTTATGGTTAAATGCCAAAGTTAGTGCAACCTGTGGCATTTAACCCCATTTA
>JAITNB010000058.1 GCA_031290695.1 Coriobacteriales bacterium
TCGGTCTCGCGCGGCGAGAGGTTGCAGGAGCTTGCGAGGGCGAGGTAGTGCGCCTTCTCGCTGTCGAGCAGGTTGCGCACGTCCTCATCCCCGGCTGGGGCCGTGGCAGCGTTGCCCACCCTAAAGGCGAGCACCAGCATGATGAAGAAGAAGTAGATAGCGCCCACAATGACGAGGAACCCAATATTCTCCACAAATTGAAGGGCTATGAGCAGGGTGAGGGATGCGAGGGCATAGGTGGCGAGGGCGATGCCTCCAATGCGGTTGAAGTGGAGGGGAAGCCCGCGCATGGCCACGGCGATGATGATCCAGAAGAACAGGTGTGTCGCAAACTCACAAAAGTGGTAGATAAGGCCGATTGCCCAATCGTTTATGTTAAAGAAGGCCTTGAGCTCCGGGTCAAGCAGGGCGAGGCCTGCCAGGATGATAAGGAGCGCGGGGAGGAAGCGGACGGCAGGGTTGGTGTTGCGCTGACGTATGGGGATGAAGATGACAAAGGCCACCACAAAGAGGAGGAGTATGAGGAAGTCGGGGGGCGAGATGATGTTGCCAGCGGCGGTGGCACGGCCGTAGAACCCCATGGGGCCAAAAGACCGCACCATGGCGCGCAGGACGCAGCTCAGGAGCAGGATGATAAACAGGGGCTGCCGGTGAAGGGGCGTCCCGCTAGAGGCCTCCCCTGCCGGTGCCTCCCCCTTTGCGGCCGCACCGCCCTCCCCCTTCTGTGGCATGCGCATACCGTGGGTGACAAGGAGCAGTACCGTCATAACCGGCATGATGACGAGCGTAAGCGCGATTTGCAGGGCAGCGGGCGCCAGTGTGCTTATGATGCTTGCGAGCGCGATTTTGAGCAACAGGGCAAGGGCAACGGCCCATACCGCGGCCGACATGGACTCCTCTTGCGTGAGCCGGTGCAGGAAGGCGATGAGAAAACAGCCGCATATGGCCCCGGCAGCATACAGCCCGCCCGCGCCCACGGCCGGTGCAACCTGGAGGGGATAGTGCGGAGAGAGCGCAACGCAGGCAGTGGCGATACTCCCTATAAGGCCCGCCAGCAAAAATGCCTGTCTCCCTGGTGCCTCCAGGCGTTTGGGCATAAGCGCACACATGATTGCCCCAAAGGCTACGCCACCCAAAAGGAACGCGCGCGCGTTACCAAGGTGTTGTACCAGGTCGTTGGCGGGAAACATCGCAGGAACATAGCTCACAAGACATGTCCAGAGACTCAGGCACCCCAACCCAAGCGCAACACAAAAGAGTGGCAATTTTTGTTGCATAACAATCATTGCTCTAACCTCCATATTCGATAGTATAAGGGTAAATCCACCTTTTTGGGGACAATTGTTACTATTAATACGCAAAAAAGGGGACTTCTCTGCCTAAACGGGCTGCGTCATCGTTATCCCTGTTGTCGCAGTAACCGCATAGTAATGAAGAGGAGGCCGGCCATGAGCACAAAGGACGGATTACGGGGATACGGGCAAGACCAGGCGTTGATAGGGCGCCGCAGTTTTTTGAAGACATGTGCTGCCCTGGGCATCGTGGGCATGGCGACAGGCCCTTTGGCGGGCTGCATGGCGTGCAGCGGCAGCCGTAGCGGGAGCGGGGGTGTGAGGGACGTGGCACTTGCCTACGACCTTGTTGTTGTTGGGGCGGGTGGCGCGGGGCTGACTGCGGCCGTCTCCGCAAAGGAGCATGGCGTGGGCTCGGTAGTCATCTTTGAGAAGGAGGGCTTCAATGGCGGCAACACAAACTTTGCCGCATCGGGGATGAACGCGTCTGAGACGAAGTTTCAGAGGGCGCGGGGCATTGCGGATACCAACAAGCTCTTTGTGGAGGACACGTTTTTGAGCGGCAAGGAGAACGCTGACATAAAGCTCGTCGAGCACTTGTGCCACAACTCTGCGGATGCCATCGAATGGCTTGACGGGCATGGCATCACCCTCGACAGGGTTGCACAGATGGCCGGGGCGCGTGCGAAGCGTTGCCACTGCCCCACCGACGGGAGCGCAATAGGCAAGACGTTAGTACCCGGTCTCGTGGGGATTGCAAGCAAGGTCACGGCTTCCATACGCAGCCTGAGCCGGGTAAGTGAAGTCATCATGAAGGACGGTATGGCCAGTGGGGTCAAGCTCGTCGACGGCACCGTGTGCAACGCGAAGGCAGTTGTGCTGGCGACCGGCGGCTTTGGCGCGAACCTTAACATGGTGGCCTCGTTTAGACAGGACCTGAGAGATTATGTGTCGACCAATGTGCAGGGAACGACCGGCGACGGGCTGGCGATGGCCGCGCTTGTGGGCGCCCAACTCATCGACATGGACCATATCCAGGTCTATCCCACCGTTAACCAAAAGGACGGCACCCTCATCGTCGAGGCCCTGCGTGATAACGGGGGCATCCTCGTGAACGTCAAAGGCGAGCGTTTTGTTGACGAGATGGCGGGCCGCGACGAAGTCTCCGCAGCAGAACTTGAGCAGGTGGGCGGCTGTGCCTACGTGCTGTACGACCAGAGGATATTCGATGCGGTGAGGGAGGCCGCGGTGTACGAGGAGCGGGGTCTGACCCTCAAGGCCAACACCCTTGAGGAGCTCGCGCAGGGCATTGGTGCCGATCCCTTTACCCTGCAGGCCACCGTAGACGCCTACAACGCCGTCTCCGTTGACGGGATTGCTGATACCTACGGGCGCACCCAGGACCTTACCACCTTTTACGACGGCCCGTTCTATGCCAACCGGGTTGCGCCGGGCATCCACCACTGCATGGGCGGCATCCGCATCGACGCGCAGTGCCGGGCGCTTACAAAGGACGGCGCAGCGATACCCGGCCTCTTTGCCGCGGGTGAGACCACCGGCGGCATCCACGGTGCCAACCGCCTGGGCGGCAACGCCATCTGTGACATCGTGGTCAACGGGAGGACGGCCGGCGAGCAGGCAGCACGCCATATCCTGGGGCTTTGAGCGTGGATGCAAAGGTGCTCAGGACTACGAGGTGGGGAGCTGCCATTGCTCAAGGTCTTGCAGGGCTATGGGAGCCAGTTTGTTGGCACCGGCGTTGTCTTGCTGGGCTACCTCGATGGCGCGTACCACGGCGCTGGCACCGGCGATGGTGGTGGCATAGCAGATGCCGTAGCGCACCGCCACGGAGCGCAGCCGATAGCCGTCTGAGCGTGTCTCCTGGCCAAAGGGCGTGTTGATCATCAGGGCTATCTTGCCGTTGGCTATGTCGTCGCCGATGTTGGGGCGCGCCTCCTGTACCTTGCGTGCCACGCGTACGGGGATGCCCGCCGCAGTGAGCGCCTTGGCGGTACCCGCTGTTGACACGAGCTCGAACCCCATGTGGTGCAGGTCGCTGGCAATGGGAATGATCGCGCGTTTATCCCTGTCACAGACGCTTATAAAGGCCGCACCGCCCACGGGCAGCGAATAGTCTATCGACAACGCTGCCTTGGCATAGGCGATGGGGAAGCTCGCGCCAATGCCCATGACCTCGCCGGTGGACTTCATCTCGGGGCCGAGGATGATGTCGGCGCCGGGGAAGCGGCCAAAGGGCATGACGGCCTCCTTGACGCTGTAGTGGTCGAGCTCGCGGTCACTGGGCGGCAGTCCCAGTGACGCGATGCTCTGGCCGGCCATGATGCGCACGGCACACTTGGCAAGCGGCACGCCGGTGGCCTTGGCGGTAAACGGCACGGTGCGGCTCGCGCGGGGGTTGACCTCAAGCACATAGACCGTCGAGTCCTTAACGGCGTACTGCACGTTGAGCAGCCCTTGCACGCCTATGGCGAGCGCGAGGCGGGAGGTGTAGTCGCGTATCGTGTTGATGAGGGGCTGCGACAGCGAGAAGGGCGGCGTGCAGCAGCTTGAGTCGCCGCTGTGGATGCCCGCCTCCTCGATGTGCTCAAGGATGCCGCCGATATAGACCTCTGTACCGTCGCACACTGCGTCGACATCGACCTCGACGGCCCCTTCTAAAAAGCGGTCGAGATAGACGGGGTGGTCGGGCGTGACACGGGTGGCCTCGGCCATGTAGCGCTCAAGATACTGTGTGTCATACGCGATCACCATGCCGCGGCCGCCCAACACATAGCTGGGGCGTACGAGCAAAGGGAACCCCAGCCTGCTGGCCACCGCCAGCGCGTCTTCAAAGGACTCCGCGGTGCCAGCCGCCGGATACGCGATGCCTAGCTCGTCGAGCAGCCCCGCAAAGCGCTCGCGGTCCTCGGCGAGGTCGATGGCCTCAGGCTTGGTGCCCATGATGGGCACACCGGCATCCTCAAGTGCCCGCGCGAGCTTGAGCGGCGTTTGGCCGCCCAGCGTCACGACGACGCCTTCTGGCTGCTCCACCTCGACGATGTCCATCACGTCCTCATAGGTGAGCGGCTCGAAGTAAAGGCGGTCTGAGGTGTCGTAGTCGGTTGATACCGTCTCGGGGTTGCAGTTGACCATGACCGTCTCGTAGCCCATACTGGCCAGCGCGTAGCTCGCGTGTACGCAACAGTAATCAAACTCGATGCCCTGCCCAATGCGGTTAGGCCCCGCACCCAGGATCATCGCCCGCGGCTTTGTGGCAGGGCGTACCTCGTTTGTGTCCTCGTAGGTCTTGTAGTAATAGCTCGTCTCACTGGCAAACTCTGCGGCACAGGTGTCGACGGTCTTGAAGGTGGGGAGGAC
>JAITNB010000078.1 GCA_031290695.1 Coriobacteriales bacterium
TGGCGAGGGCGGCATACAGCGCCGGCAGTTGGCTTGAGGTCGCAAGGCGCTCGCCATAGGGGGGGTTACAGGCGAGCAGGCCGGGAGACAGGCGGGCAGCATCGGGAAGCTGCACCTTCTCCACCGCCGCCACCTCAAAGGCGATACGTCCGGCGAGACCGGCGCGTTTGGCGTTGTCGAGGGCGACCTTTACCGCCGCCGGGTCAAAGTCGCTGGCGTAGATCAGGGCGGCACCGGTGGCGGCAAGGCGCTCGTCCTCAGCTGTCGCAGCTGCCTCGGCACGCCGGTCGGCCTCGTCGAGCAGGGCGTCCCAGAGCGCGGGCTCGTGGCCCAGCCAGCCCGTGAAGCCCCAGTAGTCCCGCGCGATGCCCGGCGCGATGTCAAAGGCGATGAGCCCCGCCTCGATAGCCAGCGTGCCAGAGCCGCACAGCGGGTCGAGGAAGTGGGACTGTTCCTTGCCCGGAGGCTCACCCGCCGCATTCGCGGCTTCGCCTGTGAACAGCCCACTGGACTGTTCACTCCAACCGGCAGCGAGGAGCATAGTGGCAGCGAGGGTCTCCTTGAGGGGGGCCTCGATCACGCCGCCCCCGGTGCGACGGTAGCCGCGGCGGTGCAGCGGCTCGCCCGCCAGGTCAAGCGCAATGGTCGCGCGACTGCCGCGCAGCGCCACGTTAATGCGCACGCTGGGGCGGTCGCGGTCGACGCGCGGACGCTCGCCGCGCACCTCGCGCAAGCGGTCGCAGACGGCGTCCTTAACACGCACGGCCACAAACTGCGTGTTGCGCAGCTCGTCGTTGGTCCCGCGAGCGTCAACGGCGATGCTCCCGGCGGCGTTAACATGCTCCTCCCAGGGCAGCGCGAGCACCCCCTCGTACAGCGCATCGGCACAGGCGGCGTCCACGCGGCCCAAAACCAGCAGCACGCGGCTGGCCGTGCGCAGCCACAGCAGTGCGCGGTAGCCGTCCTCCAACGTCCCGGCAAACGAGACGCCCGCCGTGAGGGGGCGCACCCGCTTCACGCGAAGGGCTGCGAGCTCGCGCGCCAGGACCTTCTCCGCACCCTTGGCACAGGTTGCAAGGTACTCGAAGGCCATCGCTAGCCTGCGAATCCCTCGACTACCCAGGTGCCGCTCTTGGCGTCCTTATGCATCTCGATGAATCCCAGGTTCTGCGCCTCCTCCAGCAGTTGCGTAAAGGAGCGGTAGCCATAGGTCGACTCGTTGAACTGCGGCTGCTTGCGGCGGATGGTGTCCTTGATAAGCGACGCGTGCATAACCGGGACGTTCTCGCGCTGCAGGGCCTCGACGGTCTCAAACAGCAGGTCGTAGGCCTTGCGCCCCTCCTTGGGAATCGTGTCGGGCACGGCGGGTGCCCCGGCGGGCGCGCCAATGTCCTCGTAGTAGATAAACTCGTCGCAGTTGGTTGCCAGCAGGTCGCTCGTCGAGTCGAACATCCCCACGCCAATAACCGTCTTGCCGTTCTCCTTGAGCTTGGAGACAAGCGGCGTGAAGTCGCTGTCACCGCTCACAATCACAAAGGTGTCGATGTAGTCCTTGGTGTGGCACAGCTCCACCGCGTCGACGGCCAGCTTGATGTCGGCAGAGTTCTTGCCGGTGCGCCCCCGGTCGGGGATGGCGGTGAGCTCGATGCCCAGCGCGTGCAACTCCCCCACCGCGTCGGGAAACCGCTTCCAGTCGCTGTACGCACGCTTGGCAACAAGCCGGCCCTTCTCCACCAGGCGCTCGAGTATCATGCGCAGGTCGGGCGTGATGGCGGGTACGCGCTTGCCGCCCCCCTTGGGTGTTGCGCCCAGCGCCAGGTTCTCGTAGTCGATGAACACGGCCAGGGAATGTTCAAAATCGGGCATAGATGCCTCTTTCTCTCTTTTGGAGAAGTACGGGCCGCACTCTCCTCGTAGGCCTCCCAACAACGCACCCCTAGTTGGGCGAGAAGTAGCCGCCCATGCCGGGAAGGTCGTCCTCGTCGTCATGATGGTGGCTGTGGCCGTGGTGGTGGCCGCAGTCGGGGTCGTCGCAGTCGTCGTCGTCATAGTCGTACTCGTAGCCGTTTGCGCGGTCGTAGACGTCCATCACGCGCTGTGCGAGCGCCCAGTCGAGCCCCTGCGCGTTGCAGAACTCCTCCTCGCGGTAGATAAGCGCAAGCGTCTGGAGCCCCATGTCGCCCCCGCCCACCAGCACCAGCAGGTCAAAGAGCTGATGTGCAGTCTCAAGCGTGGGAAACGCCATGTCAAGCTCGTCGGCCGCGTCGAGCGCCGTTGTGAGCTCCCGGTGAAACCGCCGCAGGCCGCCCCCCGTCTTGAAGTCCTCAGCGGCGATGTGCGCCGTATACCGCGCCGCGACGGCCGAGGCCGCCGGCCCTTCCTGCGCAAATGCGCCCATACGCTCCGGCGCAATCCCGCTGTAACCGGCAAAGGCAAGCGCCTCTACCAGGCTCATGAGGTTGCCGGCGACCGCGATGATCGAGGCGATGCGCATGGCCATCCCGGTTCCGGGCAGCCCCATCTCAAACACCTGGGGCGTAAGCGCCTGCAATACCGGCGCCACAACGCCAAGGCTGTCATCCTCGCCGCCCGCGTAGATGCGCAGAAGCCCCGTCTCAAACCCCTCTGCACCGCCCTCGACTGGCGCATCGACAAAGGAGCTGTCATGTACCGAGGCCAATGCGTGCAGCTCGCGCGCAAGGCGGGGGTTGGAGGTCGTGAGGTCCACAAAATAGGTATTCTCTTTAGCACTTTCGAAGATACCGCCGCTGCCCAGATAGACCTCCTCGACCTCCTGCGGGCCCTCGAACAACGTGAACACCATCGCGGCACCCGCAATTGCCTCGGCGATGGTGGCTGCGGCCTGCACACCAGGCACCTCCGCAACTGCGTCTGCCCCGCGCGCAAAGCCCCGCACCTCGTACCCGTTGCGCGCGAGCTTCTGCGCGAGCGCGGCGCCCAGCACGTCCTGCCAGATGAACGCTATCGCCGTATCAGTTGTCTTCATTCGGTATCCTTGTCTGTTGTGGTGTCCTGCGTTGAGGCGCCCTGCGCCGTAAAGTGTGACTTGATAGCCTCCGAGCGTTCGCTCACCGCGTTGGCTATGCGGTCGGTAAGCGAGATGGACTCGCGCCGGTCGGGACCCCAGAACACGACGGCCAGCATGTCGGGCCCTACATGCGAGCCGATGACCGGCCCAATGCCCACCTGCCATACCGCCATCTTCCGCGGCATCTTGAGCACCTGCTCCGCAAGCGACTTACGCTCCTTGTCGGCATCGGCACCAGCCACGAGGACGATGCGGGGGCTGCTCTCCTGCACCCGGTCCTCATACATCTGCAACAACTGGCGAATGGACTTCTTGCGCCCACGTGCCGCGCCAAAGAACGCCAGATGCCCGTCGAGGTCAAAGGTCAGGATGGGGCGTATGTCCAACTTGGACCCAACGATGGCAGCCATGTCGGGGATGCGCCCGCCGCGCCGCAGTACCTCCATGTCGGCGATGGTAAAGTACCCATGCACGTAGTATTTGGCCTCCTCTGCCCAGGCCGCAAGCTCGCTGGCCGTGAGGCCGCGGTCGCACTGACGCACCGCCTCCATCACCAGCAGCCCCTCGGCAGCCGAGGCAAGCCGGGTATCGACCACGTATATCTCCGCGTCAGGGTAGGCCTGCCTCGTCTCCTCATGCACGCGGGTCACCGTCTCAAAGGTCCCGCTCAACCCGCTGCTAAAACACAGGCACACGGTAGGCACTCCGCTCTGCGCCGCATGCTCGAACTTGTCACAGATGTCAGCGTAGGGGACCTGTGCCGTACGCGGCTGTGCCCCCTTACGCATGTGCTCATAGAACTCATGGCCGCTCATGCTCACGCCCAGGTCGTCAAGATGCTCGCCGTCGTCCATCGTAAAGGTGAACTTGATGACCTCGACATCGTACGACTCCACCAGCTCGGCCGGCAGGTCACAGCATGAGTCGATTATCAAATTGCAGAGGCGGTTCCTGGTTGCCACGCCCGTTCCCTTTCCCTTTCCTTCTTCTCACTCGTGCGTCTTACCCCTCTATTGTACCGTACATCCCGCCGCTGCGAGTGCCGCAAGCGCCGCCTCGCCGTCGCCCGCGCTCATATCCACCGCTCGACACCCCTCGGCAACCACCACGGTATCAAACCCCAGCCCGCACGCGTCCAGTGCCGTCGCCTTCACGCAGTAGTCCGTCGCAAGCCCCAGCACCCACACCTGCCCCACCCCCTCGTCCCGCAAAAACTCCCCCAACCCCGTCGCCTGTTGATGGTCGTTGTCAAAGAACCCCGAATACGAGTCAACCCCCGCACTCGTACCCTTCTTAAACACCCTGCGGATAAGCCCGTGCCGCAACCCCGGGTGCAGAGCCGCCCCCTGTGTGCCGTCAACGCAATGCACCGGCCAGACCACCTGCGGTATGCCGTTGAGGTCAACGACCTCCCCCACCTGCGCTCCCTCCTGCGCCGTGACAAAGGACCCATGATCCACCGGATGCGCGTCCTGCGTGGCAACCACCAGGTCCCCCGCCGCCACAAACTCCACAGCCAGCCGGTTGGCAACCGCCACCACCGCATCCCCCTTTGGCACCGCCAGGGCCCCGCCTTCGCAAAAGTCGTTCTGTATGTCCACCAGTATAAGCGCCCGCTTCATCATAAGGTGTGCTCCCTACCCCTGCGCCCGCAACAGGCGGTTGAGCGCGTGCAGGTACGCCTTGGCACTTGAGACGATGATGTCGCCGTCGGCACCGCGGCCGGTGTAGACGGTGCCGACGGCATCGGTCACGCGTACCGTCACCTCGCCCAGCGCGTCGATGCCGCGTGTGATGGCCTGCACGGCAAACTCCTGCAGGTCGCACTCGACCTGGATAATCTGGTTGATGGCCTTGTAGGCCGCATCAACGGGGCCGGTCCCATAGGTGCAGGCGACCTGCTCCTCTCCGTCACGGCCAACCAGGATCACCGTGGCGGTGGCGATAAGCGGCGCACCGCACGATACCTGCAGGGTCTTCAAGGTATAGAGCGCGTCAAGGCTGCGGTCGTACTCACCCATGAGGGCCTCAAGGTCCTCGTCGTAGACCTCCTTCTTCTTGTCGGCCAGCACGAGGAAGGCCATATGCACCTGCTCAAAGGTCGCGTCGTCGAGGTTGAAGCCCAGCGCCTCAAGCCGGTGGTGCAGCGCATGACGGCCGCTGCGCGCACTGAGGATGATCTCGCTGCCACCGGCACCCACGCTTGCCGGGTCGATGATCTCGTAGGTCGTGCGCTCCTTGATAACGCCGTCCTGGTGTATGCCGCTCGAATGTGCAAAGGCGTTGGCGCCCACGATGGCCTTGTTGGGCTGCACGGGGATGCCCGTGATGTGCGACACGAGGTGCGACGCCCGCGTGAGTTCGCGCGTGTCGATGGCGGTATGCGCGTCAAGCTCGTCGCCATGCATATGCACCGCCATGACCACCTCCTCCAAGGCGGTGTTGCCAGCACGCTCGCCCAGCCCGTTGATGGTACACTCGACCTGACGCGCGCCGTTCATCACGCCCTGCATCGCCAGCGCGGTCGCCATGCCAAGGTCGTTGTGGCAATGCACGGCGACCACAACGTCCTCGATGCCCGCCACATGCCCCATGAGGTACGCGATACGCGCGCCAAACTCCTCGGGCAGCGAATA
>JAITNB010000099.1 GCA_031290695.1 Coriobacteriales bacterium
TCCTGCGGGAAGCGGGGGGCGAGGTGGGGGGCGAGGCCGTACCAATACACCTGGGCGGCGAGGGGCGGTGCCGCCGTAGCAGGGAGGGTGGCGAGGCGGCTGTCCTCGCGGTTGATGACGACGGCCTGTGTGGTGTTTTGGGCGACGGTGGCCAGGAGGCGGGCGGTGTAGTCGATCTCGCCAAAGCGGTCGAGCTGGTCGCGCATGACGTTGAGCAGCAGCGTGTAGCGGGGCTTGACGAGCTCGACGAAGCGCACGGCGTGGGCCTCGTCGAGCTCAAGCACGGCGATGTTCGCGTCGAGCTTGCCGGTGAGGGTCACCTTGGCGAGCAGCGCGGAGATGACGCCGCGCATAAAGTTGGAGCCGGTAGGGTTGGAGAACACCTTGAAACCCTGGGACTGGAGCAGCTCGGTGACGATCTTGGTGGTGGTGGTCTTGCCGTTGGTGCCGCTCACGAGCACCACACCGTGCGGCAGTTGGTTGAGGAGGCCCACGGCGAAGGCGGGCTCAATCTTCTGTACAACAAGACCGGGGAAGGCCGAGCCGCTGCCCCGCAGTCGCGCGAGATGCTGGACGGCCTTGCCGAGCGCTATGACAAAGGGGTTAGGCATGGGCGTAGGCGAACTCCTCAGTCCTCGGCGGGGGGGCGGGCGATGGGGTAGGAGCCGAGGGGCTTGACCTCGCGGAGCTTGAGGCGCAAGCAGTCCAGCGCGGTCTTGACGTTGATGTCGTTGGCGTGGCCGTCGATGTCGATCCAAAACATGTAGTCGCCCAGCGCGCGCTTGGTGGGGCGGCTCTGGATCTTGGTGAGGTTGAGGCCGGCGTAGGCAAACTCCTCAAGGATCATGAGCAGGGTGCCGGGGCGGTCCTCCTTCATAAAGAGGGCGAGCGAGGTCTTGTCGCTGCCGGTGCGCTGGCTGGTGGAGGTGTTGCCGATGAGCACGAAGCGCGTTTGATTGCCGTAGTGGTCCTCGATCTGTCGGGCGGCGACCGCACCGCCAAAGAGCGTGGCCGCCAGCGCAGTGCCAATGGCCGCCGTCTGCGGGTCGCCCGCCGCGTGCTTTACCGCCTCGGCCGTCGAAGTGGTGGCCATCGTGGTGGCCCCGGGCAGGTTTTGCAGTATCCAGCGGCGGCATTGCCCCAGCGCCTGCGGGTGCGAGGCGACCGTCTTAATGCCCGCGAGAGCGGCGTGCGGGGCAAGGATGAGGTCGTGGTGGATGTCGAGCACAAACTCGCGTAGTATCTGCGCGCCCGACGTGAACACAAAGGCATCGAGCGTCTCGTTGACGCTGCCTTCAAGCGCGTTTTCTATAGGCACGACACCATAGGTGGCCTTGCCGCGGTCGACGAGCTCGAACACCTCGGGAATCGTGACGCACTCCACAAGCTCGCCGCTCTCCACGCCGCCCGTAACCTCAACCGCCTGCAGCGCGGCCTCGTGGCTATAGGTACCCTTGGGTCCCAGATAGGCATAGGTTGGTTTTTTCATGGTTTGCATCCTTCGCTTTATCGACAGAGGTTGGCTGGTGACGTATCATTATAGGTTATTTGCGGATAAGGTCGTGGTGTTGTCCTGTAGCGTGCGTGTTTGCGCACCCGTTGCACCCGTGTTTGTATGCGTGTGCTCAGTCCGCATCCTTTGGAAGAAAGGCATCTCTGTGAGTGACGGCACCCATAACCTGGATGATTTCGCACACCTCGATTACGCGCGCGAGGAGCGGTGCGGGTTTCCGGAGGTGATCTTTGGTGCGGGCAAGACGCCTGAGCAGGTGGCCGCCATTACGCAGGCGCTGCTGCGGGAGCATGACGTGGTGCTTGCGACGCGCGCTACCGGCGAGCAGGCGGCGGCGCTTGTGGCCGTGGTGCCGGACGTACAGTATGTGGCCTCGTGCGGCGTGTTGTATGTCGACCGGCGCAAGGGTGCGGTACGAATGACGGGCGACACGGCGGCGGCGGCGTTGGCGTTGGGCGCGCCGGGTAGTGCGGGTGGTGCGGGCGCGTCGGGCGGTGCGGGCCACGTGGTCGTGTGCTGCGCGGGCACGAGCGACCTTGCGGTTGCCCAGGAGGCGGCGCTCACAGCGCGCATCATGGGCTCGGCCGTCACGTTGCTCGCCGACATCGGCATCGCCGGCGTACACCGCGTGCTGGGCCACACCAACGTGCTGCACAGCGCCCATGTGATAGTGGCCGTGGCCGGCATGGAGGGTGCCTTGCCCTCACTGGTGGCCGGGCTCGTGGACGTCCCGGTGATCGCTGTCCCCACAAGCGTGGGCTACGGCGCGAGCTTTGGCGGCATCGCCGCGCTGCTGGGCATGCTCAACTCCTGCGCCGGCGGCGTGAGCGTGGTCAACATCGACAACGGCTTTGGCGCCGGCCAGATAGCCCATCGTATCAACGTGCCGCCGGTGCGCTTTGTGGCGAAACCGGGCGCGGGCGTAGAGGCAGAGGGTGACGTATGCAAGCCATCATAGCGCAGTTCAACATACCCATCGAGGCGGCCGTGATCGTCTTTCCCGTCATCGCCTATCTCCTCACGCTGCCCTATACCGTGTATAACTATATGCGCTACGGCTCCGTCTCCAAATGGCGCACCTTCATCATCTTCACGATGCTCTTCTACCTCATGTGCGCCTACTTCCTCGTCATACTGCCGCTGCCCAACCCCGCCGAGGTCGCACAGTACACAACCCCCACCACGCAGCTCACCCCCTTCCGCTTCGTCTACGACTTCATCGCCGACTCCGGCTTCGAGGCCGCCCATCCTGCCACCTGGCTGCCCGCCCTGCGCTCCAGCGCCTTCTACCAGCCCCTCTTTAACTTCGTCCTCGTCCTGCCCTGGGGCGTCTACCTCAAGTATTACTTCAAGGCGCGGCTGCGCACAACCGTCATCCTCTCGTTTGCCCTCTCGCTGTTCTTTGAGCTCACACAGCTCAGCGCCCTCTACGGCCTCTACCCGCGCTCCTACCGCCTCTTTGACGTGGACGACCTCATACTCAACACTCTCGGTGGCGTTGTAGGATACGCGGTGGCCCTGCGCCTCCCCCGTTTCCTGCCCAGCCGCGACCGCATCGACAAAGTGGCTTTGGAGAAGGCCGGGCGTGTTGGCTATATGAGGCGTCTCGTCGCGTTCGCGATCGATTATGTCCTCATCAACGCCGTCGCCACCCCGCTTGCAAGCCTCCTCCACCTGGACGCGCTGCTCTCCTTCACAATCGTCCTGTTCGCCTACAGCATCCTCGTCCCACTGATATTTCGCGGCGCGACCCTCGGCAAGCTGCTCACGCGCCAACGCATACGCCACGACAGCGGCTCCCGCGCCACCCTGCTCGCGCTCCTGTTGCGCTACCTCATCCGCAACCTCGGCCTTGTC
This sequence comes from Coriobacteriales bacterium, assembly GCA_031290695.1. Next base: position 3,371 of record JAITNB010000099.1, read on the forward strand.
TCCTTTGTCCTGGCGTCCTCCCTCGTCTCAGACGTCAACTTTGACTACCAGGCCATCCCCGTGCTCTACGAGCTGCTGTGCCTCATTGCCCTCGTCGTCGACCTGCTCACCTCCCGACGCCACAACAAGCGCCTCTTGTTCGAGCGCCTCTCCCACACCCGCTCCGTGAGCACCTTCAAGCCCACCTAGCGTGTAGGCGACAACTTCTCAGCCGGCACCTCATGCAGCAAGCTTTGGACGGCCGGGCGTAAATCTGATGCTGGTTTCCTTAAAGAAACGCTGATTACCACAGGCCACCCTACGTGCAGGATGGCGTGGCAATCAGCGTTGTCTAGACAGTCAGCGTTGTCTAGATGCTTGCCTGTCCCCTGTCCTTTTTATCCTTGCTCTTCGAGAGGACGACGACCCCTGCCTGCACCAGTGCGATGACTGCCTGAGGGATCGTCCACAGGTCGGCCAGCTGCATCGGCTGCGTGAGCCTCTGTGTGAGCAGGAACAGGACGACCGAGACCGCTGCCACCGTGACGGCCACGACCTTTAGCACCTCGCTCCCCTTCCTCCGGCCAAGCATCAGCAGGGCCAGCAGGAGCAGCGCCGCGATGGCCAAAGCCAGGTTCAGGAGCGACCAGTGCCCGTACGCAGGTGACGGCGGGAGTGCACTGGTGGGTACCTGGGGCGCGGGAATTGGCACGGCGGCGGCGGCTGGCGGCGGCTCGTGCACCACGACCCGCAGCTCCTCGATATCCCTTGTCTCCTGCTGCACGGTCACCACAAGGGGTGGAGGTGTCACCACCACCACCTGTGGCACTGCCTGTGCCGTCCAATGCGCGTAGAGGTCCAGGGTGGGGTGCACACCGATGGCACGGGTTGAGAAGTCCCATAGCGTGCCGCCCGTGCGTGCGTCGTACCATCCGTTGAAGGTATAGCCTGTGCGCGCAGGTGCGGTAAAGGAGGAGAGCCTGTCGCCAAAGCGCCTGTCGCTGTTGGCCGCAATGCCCGGGGCATACTGTGAGGTGTCCGCAGAGGTATAGTTGTTAGAGAAGCGCACCTCCACGGCCTTGGCGCGCCAG
>JAITNB010000012.1 GCA_031290695.1 Coriobacteriales bacterium
GAGGGTATACATCCCACCGAAGGACCATCCTTGGAAGGAGGCTTATTATCAGATGATGTTGAAGCGCCTGAAGAAGGCGGGTTAATCGCTGTGACATTTTCGCTCAGTATTGACAGCCTACGCTAAAACTTTTCCCATTACGGGGATTTAATGGTATACTTCCCATTCGCGTGTTCTGGCAGTCACCTCTGCCACATCAAAATAGTGTAGTTCTGGGCCGTTAGCTTAGTTGGTAGAGCAGGGGACTCTTAATCCCAAGGTCCGGGGTTCGAGTCCCCGACGGCCCACCATCCATCCCAAACCATATGACGGGGACTTCCGGGGGCTCAGGTCCTGCCTGTCGCCAATCCTCACCCATTGTTGCTCAGGGTTACGAACATATACTCGAACTCCTTCTTCTCTGGTTTCTTGAGCTCGCACTCCCATATGACAAAGACCGTCCAGCCTGCCTCTTCAAGCTCTTTGACTTTTTGCTTGTCACGCTTAACATTACGGCAGAACTTCTCTTCCCAATACTCGGGATTGGTCTTGGGGGTGGGGAGGTTACACTTTGGGCAGCGGTGCCAGAAGCATCCGTTGACGAAGATGGCAATCTTCCGTCCCGGGTACGCAATATCCGGACGACCGGGTGCCTTCTTCCACTGGAGGCGATAGCCCGAAAACCCCGCATCCCTGAGCAGCTTCCTAACTTTAAGCTCGGGTTTGGTGTCTTTGCTCTTGTTGCCCTGCATCGACTTTCGAACTGCCGGGGATTGTGCCGGTGGCGAGAGCATGACTACCACTGTCCTTTCGCGAATCAAGCGTATCCGCAAGGCACCAAGGGAGCAAAACACCGTCGATACACCGACGCCCTAGCGTCTGTATGGCATTCTAGCGACAATCATTGCCCTGTGCAATGGCTCGAGCTGCTGCGGGCAACCCGAGAAGAGTCTTGAGCAAAACGGCATGTACTCCCATGCCTACCGTTCCCCCCTGCATCAAAACCGATATGAAATGTGTACAAACGACGGATTCTTGGTGTTGTTTTTGTTTGGTCTATGACAAAGCGCCCAAAGGGTTCTAGTCTGTATTCTATCAAATGACCGAGGGGTCAGGGCAAACACCGGTACCATGCCGTCGGCTAAAAGCCCCGCACTCTTCATCGCCAACAGTAAGGGGGGGGCATAGTGAAGACAGGCACTGCGCTTAAGCCGCGCACTAAGATATTGCTTGTCTCTATTGCCATTGTTATTGCGATTGCGGTGCTGAGCATGGGGATCGGCCTCATGTTCACCACTGCCGAGATACGCAAGACGATGGAAAGCGACATGGAGCTGGTAGGCAAAGTGGCCGACAGCCTCATCACTCACGACATAGAGCTGATTAAGTCGGATGCCGCCACCGTCGTGGGCTACGTCGTCGGATCGAGCGACGACCAACTCCCCACAATCCTGCACGAACAGTTGGACGTACACGAAAGCTACCTCGCCCTCACGGTTATCAGCCGCGATGGCACGATGGTCTCGACCGGGACTGCGCCCGTTACCGATGAGAACCGCGAGATGGACGCAGTGCAGAAGGCCTTTGACGGCACAGCGAACATCTCGACTTCGTACCGAGACCCCACCGCGGGGCTGGTGTTCTACGTATGTGCACCCGTCTCGACCGATCGCATCCTCGCCATTACGATACCCGGTATGCACTTCAATGACACCCTTGATGACTTTCAGGTCTGGGATACCGGCTACGTGTTCATGATCGACAACGAGGGAACCTTCCTTGCCAGCAAAGACTCCGAGGCAGTGACCAACCGTGTGAACCTCATCGCAACTCAGAGGCGCAACCCTTCGCAGGACATAGCTGAGGCCGCCGCCTTCTTTGAGAAGATGCTTGGCGGAGGTTCCGGCGTTGGGGAATACTTCTATTACGGGGCCGAGCGCGTCTGTGCCTACCGCACCATCACTGGCTCGACAAACGACTGGTGCATCGGCGTCATCGCCCCCGTGGGCGAGACGCCCCTTATCGCCGTGCAAAACGGGCTTCTCCTCTCGTCGCTCCTCCTCATCCTCTTGGGCGTCATCGTCGCGATGTTCCTGTCCCGCAGCATCGCCAAGCCCTTTGAGGACCTCGAGGTGCAGAACGTGCAGCTCGAAGAGCTCTCACAGCAGGCCCAGAACGCCTCGGAGACCAAAAGCCACTTCCTTGCCAACATGAGCCACGAGATACGCACGCCCCTCAACGCTGTCATCGGTCTGAGTGACCTCACGCTGAGCGGTAACGCAGTACAGGGAGAAGTGCGTGAAAACCTTGAGAGCATCTACCGCGGTGGCACAACGATACTGGGCATCGTCAACGACATACTCGACCTCTCGAAGATAGAGTCGGGCAAAATCGAGATAATCCCTGTCGACTATGACCTCGCGAGCCTCATCAACGACACCATCACGCTCAACATCGTGCGCATTGGCAGCAAGCCTATCGACTTCAACCTCAGCATCGACGAGGACCTTATAAGCCGGTTGTATGGCGACGAGCTGCGTGTGAAGCAAATACTTAACAACCTGCTGTCCAACGCGTTCAAATATACCGAAGAAGGCACCGTCAACCTCAAGATAGGCACCGAGCGCAGTGGCGACAGCGTATGGCTCACCGTCGCAGTCGCCGATACGGGCATTGGGATACGCGAAAAAGACATCATCAAGCTCTTCTCCGACTATAACCAGGTCGATACGGCGAACAACCGTAAGATCGAGGGAACGGGGCTGGGGCTTTCCATCGCCAAGAGGATGGCGCAGCTCATGGATGGCGATATAGCGGTCGAGAGCGTCTACGGGCAGGGCAGCACCTTCACGGTGCGGGTCAGACAGGGCTTCGTCACCGCAATCCCTGTTGGCGAGGATGTTGCCAGGAACCTGCGCAACTTTGACTACTCCGACAAGAAGCGGGCGCTCAATGCGATGTTCGTGCGTGTGCGTATTCCCTACGCCCGTGTGCTGGTCATTGACGACGTGCAGAGCAACCTCGATGTGGCACGCGGCATGATGAAGCAGTACGCCCTGCAGGTCGATTGCGTGCGCAGCGGCCAGGAGGCCATCGACCTCATACGCGACGGGCAGGTGCGCTACAACGCACTGTTCATGGACCACATGATGCCTGGCATGGACGGCATCGAGGCGACCCGCATCATCCGCGAGGAGATTGGCACCAGCTACGCACGCGAGGTTCCCATCATCGCACTCACTGCCAATGCCATCCTGGGCAACGAGAAGATGTTCCTCGACAACGGCTTTCAGGCCTTCCTCTCAAAACCCATCGACATCATGCGCCTTGATGCCGTGATTCGCCAGTGGGTACGCGACAAGGACCTTGAGCGCGCGCTCAAGGAGGAGGACGAGGACGCGTTCGAGCGCCGCTCGGGCAAGGACTCGCGGAGAAAGGCGGAGCGTCGCTCAGGCCTTGACCGTCGCGACGACGGGACTCTCTGGAAGATTGACGGCCTTGACCTCAAACTGCTCGTGGACCGCTTTGGCGGTGATGAAGGCTCGGCTATCGAGGCGCTCCGCTCCTATGTTGTCAACACGCCCGAGCTGCTTACGTCCCTCCAGGCACCGGCTTTGGGCAACCTGCCCGCATATGCTATCAACGTACATGGGCTCAAGGGGTCGAGCTATGGTATCTGCGCCGAGAGGATAGGCAAACTCGCCGAGTCGTTGGAATACGCTGCGAAGCATGACAAGCTCGACTACATCACCGACAACAACGACCTGTTGATAACGATGACCGAGGCCCTGATAGCCATAACCGCTTCGATGCTGGACGAGATCGAGCAGCAAAACGCGCGGGACGCGCTCGATGCACCTGACCCCGCACTTCTGGCACAGCTTGCCGAGGCGAGCCGCGCCTACAGTATGGATATGGTCGATGAGGCCATCACCGCGCTTGATGCGTATGTATATGAGTCCGGCCAGGATTTGGTTAACTGGCTCAAGGCCCGGGCCGCCGATGCCGAGTTCGATGCCATTGCCGAGCGCTTGGCACAAGAAGACGTTCGAGAAGGAGCTACCAATGGTTGAGAAACGGTACAAGATCATCCTGGTGGATGACAATGAGACAAACCTGACTATGGGTAAGAACATGCTCAGGACGTTTTACGAGGTATATCCGGTGAACTCGGGTGAGAAGATGTTTGCCCTGCTTGAGAAGGTCACACCAAACCTCATCATGCTTGACATCGAGATGCCGGATATGGACGGATACGAGGCTATGCGCGCCCTCAAGGCAAACAAGCGCTTTGAGGGCATACCCGTCATCTTCGTCACCGCGCGGGTTGACGAGGGCAGCGAGCTTGAGGGCCTGAGCCTGGGAGCCATCGACTATGTGTACAAGCCCTTCTCCGCCCCCCTGCTGCTCAAACGCATCGAGAACCACCTGTTGCTCGCCGCGCAACGCAACGAGCTCGCGAGCTACCGGGACAACCTCGAGGAGATCGTCGCCAAGAAGACGAGCGAGGTTATCGAGCTGCAAAACGCGGTGCTCGACATCGTCGCTGAGATCGTCGAATACCGCGACGACGTGACCGGCGGCCATGTGAGCCGCACCCAGAAGTACCTCGAGCTCCTCATAAACAAGGTTGTGGAGAAGAACCTGTACCCTGAGTCGGTGGAGCGCTGGGACATGGAGTTCATCGTGCCTTCGGCGCAGCTGCATGATGTGGGCAAGATAGCCATCCTCGACTCCATCCTCAAGAAGCCCGACAAGCTCACCGTCGAGGAGTTCGAGGAGATGAAGCAGCACACGGTGGTGGGCGTTGACATGATAGAGGGCATCGAGAGCACTGCGGCCGAGCACAGCTTCCTGCGCCATGCCCGCATCATCGCCGGTACCCACCACGAGAAGTGGGACGGCAGCGGGTACCCGCTGGGGCTGCGCGGCGAGGGCATCCCCCTTGAGGGACGCCTGATGGCGATAGCCGACGTGTACGATGCCCTCATCTCGTCGCGCCCCTACAAGCAGCCCTTCACACCGGCGGAGGCCAGGCGCATTATCGTCGAGGGCAAGGGCAAGCATTTTGACCCTGAGCTTGTAGACGTGTTCATTGAAGTCGCCGACGACTTCGCACAGATAGCCCGCGACAACCACGGCCACGAATAAGGTTGCGACAGGGCGGCTATTTAATGGTATACTCTCTCTTCGCGTTTCATGGTGGGCGTAGCTCAGTTGGCAGAGCGACGGACTGTG
>JAITNB010000084.1 GCA_031290695.1 Coriobacteriales bacterium
GTTCTAAAATTATGCAATATTTCTAATTTTACAGCCAAAATTACAGCCTCGCTAAAGCTTGTGAGCGCGTTACTGGCTATAGGGGCTGTGCCTCCTGGGCCCTGTGGAGCAGCTGCCCCACAGCGCGCATTCGTAAAGCGCGAAGGTGACCGGCCCTCTGCCTGGTGCCCTGAATATATCCGGGGTTAGAGCGCTTGAATGCGCGTGGAGGGGCAGCGGGTGCGGAAGGGGGCCCAGGAGGCACAACCCCTGTGGCCAGTAACCCCGTGACACCTTGGCGGCGCGGTGGCGGTATGTGCGGTGGTAATTTTGTTTAGAATAGGGGATAATTTCGTGCAGCCTTTGAACAGGAACGTAGGCCGGGCCTTGTGGGGCCTGGCATCCCAACACAGGAATGTGGGCGCCATGTCAAACAGATACGAAGATACGCAGATGATAGGTGTTGAGGAAGCACGCGCCGTGGTGCTGGCGCAGGTGGCCCCCCTGCCCGCTGAGCAGGTTGGGATCGTCGACGCGGCAGGGCGGGTACTCGCGCAGGATGTGGTGAGCGACATCGACATCGCCCCTTTTGACAGCTCGGCGATGGACGGCTTCGCGGTGCGCTACGACGACTTTACCGCTGCAGGCGACGTGAGCGAACAGGCACCGTTAACACTTGAGGTCATCGGCCTGTTGGGTGCCGGCTCGGTCTTCGAGGGCACCGTGGGCGCAGGGCAGGCGCTCCGCATCATGACCGGCGCTCCCCTGCCTGCCGGCATTGACACTGTCGTCAAGATCGAGGACACCCAGGTGCGAGGCGAGGGCGAGGCAACGCCCGCCGGTACCCAGGTGGTGTTCACGAAGACGCCCGCGCGCGGCGAGCACGTACGCCTCCACGGCGAGGAGGCCCATGCGGGTGACGCACTGTTGCACATAGGCGACCGCGTGAGCAGTGCTGCCGCTGGCCTGCTGGCCTCGACCGGCACTACCACCGTCGCAGTGTACCGTCGCCCACGGGTCGCGGTATTCTCGACCGGCAATGAGCTTGTAAGCCCCGACGAGGTTCCTGGGCCGGGGCAGATACGCAACTCCAACAGCTACGCCCTTGCCGCTGCAATCCACGAAGCAGGCGCCACGGCGACCCTGCTCCCCCGCGTTGAGGACACCCCCGAGGCCCTGCGCGCAACCCTCGAAACTGCGGTGCAGGACCACGACGTCGTTGTGTTGAGCGGCGGCGCGGCAGAAGGCGACTTCGACTACACGACCGCCGTGGTACGCGAGCTGGGCGAGATGCTCTTTAACAAGGTGGCCATGCGCCCCGGCAAAGCACAGACCTTCGCCCTCATACATGGCGTGCCGGTCTTTGGCCTGCCGGGCAATCCTGCGGCGTCAGTCGTGGGGTTCGAGATACTGGTACGTCCCGCCCTTTTGTATATGCAGGGCATCACGACACTCGACCGTCCCATCACACGGGCCCGCGTCACACAGGACGTGAAGAAGAAGGAGCCGCGCCGCTTCTACCTGCGCGCCCGGCTTGAGCGCGCTGCAGACGGCGGCTTTGACGTGACGCCTGAGAAGAACCAGTCATCAGCGCTCTTCTCCGCACTCAACCGGAGTAACTGCCTGCTCATCGTACCCTATGGGCTCGAGCCGCTTACTGCTGGCGACGAGGCCAGCTGCCTACGGCTCGACATAGACGAGGGGACTGTTGTCTAAATGGGCATCGACCAACATGGGCGCGAGATCGACTACCTGCGCATCTCGGTCACCGACCGCTGCAACCTGCGCTGCCTGTACTGTATGCCCGAGGAAGGCGTGGCGTGGAAGCCGCATGACGCGATGCTCTCGCTTGAGGAGATCGAGCGCTTCGTGCGCATCGCGGCCGGCGAGGGCTTTAGCCGCATCCGCTTCACCGGGGGCGAGCCGCTCGTGCGCCTGGGCATCGTCGACCTGGTGAGCGCCGTCGTGCACACACCCGGCGTCGAGCATGTCGCGATGACCACGAACGGTATATTGCTACCAAAAATGGCAGATTCTTTGCGTGCGGCCGGGCTTGAACGTGTGAACATCTCGATGGACACGCTCGACCCCGCACAGTTTACCTACATCACCCGCTGGGGCAGGCTCGACGACGCCTATGCGGGCATTGACAGCGCCCTTAGCGTGGGCTTTAACCCGGTGAAGGTCAATGCCGTGGTGGTGCGCAGCCTCGACCAGGACCTGCTCGCCTTCGCCCGGCTTTCGATGGACCGCCCCCTGCATGTGCGCTTTATCGAGTACATGCCCATAGGCGACTCAAGCGGTGGAGAAGGCCTTGGGTGGACCGCGGCCGACACCATCCCCAACGAGGAGCTTATCGAGCTCATTAACGAGCGGGCCGCAGCTGCAGGGCTGGGGGGGCTTGTCCCCCTCTCGAAGGGCCACGAACCCGATGGCTGGGGGCCCGCGCGCTACTACTCCTTCGAGGGCGCACAGGGAACGGTGGGCTTTATCAGCGCACTGTCGCGTCACTTCTGCAGCGAGTGCAACCGCCTACGCCTCACGGCCGAGGGCGAGCTGCGCCCCTGCCTGTTTAGCGACGAGGAGTACGACGTGCGGGAGGCCCTACGTGCCAACGACGACGACGCCGTACGCGCACTGCTGCGCGAGGCCCTGCTCTCAAAGCCCGACGAGCACCACAACCGTGTAGGCACCGCGCGCCTGATGTCACAAATTGGGGGGTGAGAACTCTTGTAAGGCGTGTAGAGGGTTGAAAACAGGTTCTTGCGCGAAGGAGCGTATCGACATACGTGACTGAACGCAGGGTTCTGTTTGAAGCCCTCTACACGCCTTACAAGAGTTCTCATAGAAAAGGAGGTTCTTATGGATGGGCTAACACACCTTGACAGTACGGGGGCGGCGCGTATGGTGGATGTAGGGGCCAAGGACGATACGGTGCGAGTGGCCGTGGCAGAGGGCTTCGTGGCGATGGACCCTGCCACGCTGGCGATGATCGTAGACGGCACCGCCCCCAAGGGCGACGTGCTGGCCACCGCGCGCATCGCGGGGATCATGGCGGGCAAACGCACGCCCGACCTTATCCCCCTGTGCCACCCGCTCAACATCACGAGGAGCGCCGTGGAGCTTGCGCCGGTGCATGCCGGGGAGCGCGCAGACGGGCGCGTGGGCATCCACATCACCGCCACGCTGGGCGTGACCGGCAAGACTGGCATCGAGATGGAGGCGCTCACCGCCGCGAGCGTCGCCTGCCTCACGATCTACGATATGTGCAAGGCCGTCGACCGTGGCATGGAGATAGGCGAGGTGCGCCTATTACGCAAAGAAGGCGGCAAGTCAGGTTTATGGGAGAGGACGTGATATGGACCTCAAAGTAGCCATCGTCACTTGCTCAAGCACGCGCACGCTTGCGGAGGACACCGCAGGTGCTGCCCTCGAGGAGCGCATACGGGCCCAAGGCTGGACCGTGCAGGGCCGCGTTGTGGTGCCCGACGACCGCGCGCTCATCAGCGATGCCATCGTCGAGGCGGCCGCGCACGCCGATGTGGTGCTCACCTGCGGCGGCAGCGGCCTGTCGCTTGCCGACGTGACCCCCGAGGCAACCGCCGCCGTGTGCGAGCGCAACGTCCCCGGCATCGCCGAGGCCATGCGCGCCGCGTCTATGCAAAAGACCAGGCGCGCCATGCTCTCGCGCGCCGTGTGTATGCAGCGCGGCCGCACCCTCGTGGTCAACCTCCCCGGCAGCCTCAAAGCCGCCGCCGAGTGCTTCGACGCCCTCTACGACCA
>JAITNB010000065.1 GCA_031290695.1 Coriobacteriales bacterium
CATCGACCAGCTCTTTGCCTTCACACAACTGGTGGAGGGGGAGGCCCCCGCCTTTGAGCACGTTAACCTCTCCTCTGTGGTGCGTGATATGCTCGCAAGTTATTACGACGACTTCACGCACGCGGGCTTTGTGGTAGAAGCAGAGGTGCCTGAGCAGCCTGTGAACGTTGTTGCCAACGAGGATGCTGTGCGGCGCATCGTGCAGAACCTGCTTGGCAACGCCCTGTCTCATGGCAGCAGCCAGCTCTCGGTGCAACTTGAGGCCAGCAGCGAGAGGCAGCCCGTGCAGCTCACCATCGCCAACCGCGTCACCAAGCCAGAGGCGTTGGTGGTCGACCAGATTTTCAACCGCTTCTACACGGCCGACGTGTCGCGCACAACCAGGAGCACCGGCCTTGGCCTCGCCATCGTCAAACTCCTGGCCGAGCAGATGAACGGCAGCGTCAACGCCACACTGGAGGGCGACATGCTGGCGATTACAGTAGTATTGAACCATTGAGGACCCCTATGCTCACCTCCATCCTTCACCTGTTCCTGCGCTACCTACGAACCAATGTCATCTGGCTCGTATCCCTGCTTGCCGTCTGCCTGTTCTTCATCTTCCTGGCCTGGCTCGCCTACCCACCGGCTTTTGGCATCCTTGTGGGGCTCATGGCCGCGGTCACGGCGCTGGCGCTGCTCCTGCCCCTCGCCATCCTGGTGTGGCGCCACCGTCGCATCGAGCAGGCCTTCGACGCATTCCTCGAACAGCCCGACGACCAACACGAGCAAACGCTCTGCCACACGGCACCCGCGCCCCTTGCGCCCTCAATCCACACGCTTGCAAACCACCTGCGCCAGCAGCGCACCGCCCTCAGCGAGGCCACCCTCCAACTCACCAGCTACGAGGATTACCTCGAACGCTGGGTCCACGAGGTCAAGACCCCGCTGGCGCTCATGACCCTCGTGCTCGACAACCGCGCCACCGAGATGTCGCCCCCGGTGCGCCAGCGCCTGTTGCACGCTCGCAGCCAGATCCATGAGGATGTGCAACAGGTCCTCTTTTTCGCCCGCCTGGGTGCCGCTCACCGCGACTACCATTTTGAGCCGCTCGAACTGCTCGCCATCTGCCGTGAGGCCGCGGCCGACCACCAGGGCCTGCTTGAGGAATCCAGCCTCTCCCTCATCTGCGCGGGTGCGGCCCACACCGTCACCAGCGACCGCAAGGGCCTCCTTTTCATCCTCGGCCAACTCATCAGCAATACCGCCAAATACGCTCAAGAGACAAGCGATGCGGATAAAACCATGCTTTTCGCAGTAGAAGCTCTCCCAGAAGGGGAGCAGGAGACCCGCCCGCCCGCGTCGGCTGCCCCCCTTGCCCCTTCTGCTCTCGGTGTCCCCCTTGCTCCTAGCTCTCCTGCTTCCGTCATCCTGCGTGTGAGCGACAACGGCCCCGGTGTTCCTGCGGCCGACCTGCCCTTCATCTTCGACAAGGGCTTCACCGGCAACAACTCCACCCAGGCCCATCGCTCCACCGGCATGGGGCTCTATCTCGTACGGAGGATGGCCTACGACTTGGGCATCACCCTCCAGGCAGAGTCAGCCCAAGTCCCAGCCCCTGCCCACGGCCTCGCCATCACCCTCGTCTTCCCCCTCGTGAGGTAGCACAGGCGGCCGCCTTCCTCACCTACCTCCCAACGGTTCTCGTGCTATTCATTATCGCGAGGCAACCAGGGGCCCAAACCAGCCATCGATAACAAACGGCCCGTTCATTATCGCGCCGCTCCTTGTCTCTTGCGGGGACGGACGCTGGATAATGCCGATTGACAACAAGTTCTGTGAGGGGCAGGGGCTGTGGGAAGGTGGTTATATGGTAAGCCATAACCTGCTGGCGACCACGGGGCCAGGGCAGCGGGCCCGCCAAGGCAGCGACACAGAGAGGTGATGAGGATGGAATACGCATCAGAGGTACAACCGCTGTTGAAGGGCAGAAGGTTCAAGCGGGAGCCTGCGCTTGGCCTGTGGGCATGCTTGCGCCTCTACCTGCAGGGAAGGCGCGACGGAAGGCGTGGCGTACCCCCGCTCACGCCGGCAGGGGTGACACCGTCCCCCTTTATGGAGCGTGAGCGCAAAGCAGCCCAAAGCTACCGTGCCGCACAGGAACTGCTCTGTGCGCAATACACCGCTCAGGCGCATATACGCATACAGGGCCTGCTTGGGCAACGCGCCGTATTGAGCGAGGCCCATGCGCGGGTAGAAGACGCGGAAGCAAAGGCGCGGGAGGGGTTTGCGCATATCGACCTCACCCAGCGTAAGGCGGGTGAGTCCCGGCTCGACCCCACCGTGACACAAGGGCGCCGCAGGGCAGAGTTCGAGCGGAGCCTTAGCGCCCTTCACTCCGAGGCCGCATCAGCACGTCGGCGCATCGACGAGATAGACATCGAGGTCGCCGGCATCGAAGCGATTATCCATGAGGCCCAGCACATTACAGCGCTGCGCTGCAACCGCTTTGAGCTGCGTAGCGCACGTAGGGTCGCTGCCTATCTGCAGGCGGCCGCTACCACCACCGCCGTCGCCAACAGCACCACTGCCGCCGTCGCCAGCAGCACCGCTACCACTGTCACCAGCAGCACTGCCAGCAGCACCGCCAACAACAGAGGGGAGGTGCTCCATGGGAGTGAGACAGTGGTTTGACACTTGGGCATCCCGGCCCCGGCCCCAGCCCCAGCCCAGCGCCCATGTTTCGCGTCTACCTTTCTCGGGCTATCTGCCGCGTTCTTATGTGCGGCCCGCTGCCCTTGCGGGGTTCGAGGAATCACTTGATGCCCGGGTTGCCCAGTTACTGCAGGGTGCGGCAGACGCCGGTAACGGCGACGTGTATGACCAACTCATCGACACCATCGTCCAAGATGCCCATTTTGAGCTTGAGGTAGAGAAGGCCTTGCACCAAAGCACGTGCCAGCACCTCATCATGCATACCAAGGGTACCGGTGCCAAGGTCGCCCAACAGCTCATCGACGCGCGCGAACGCGTCGCACAGGCGCAGCGCAGTGTCGCGTTGGCACAGGAGCGGCTCGATCAGGCTGACGCGTGGGCGCTCGGCCGCGTTCGCTGGCTAAGGCGCAAAGCAACGCGTGATGCCAGCGAGGGGTCCCGTAAACCTGCTCTTGCATGGCCGGCATACCGTAGGCAGGGTATGCCTCCCTCCGCACAGGGCTGGTCAAACTCAAACGCGGCAGAGACACTCCTTGGGGAGGTGAGCACGTATGGAAACCACGACTGACCTCCCAACCGGCAACGACTCCCCTCTCTCCTATGATGCACGACGCCGTGCGGTTGCAGGCCGTCAGCACAGGGCCCCTCTGTGGGTCAAGGTGGTCGATGGGTTGTTGGCTGTATTGGTATGCGGCGATTTTGCAAACCTCTTTCAGGCAGTGGAGACGGCCGTGCGTAGTGATTATGCGGTTATCCTCGCGATTACCGTCTCGCTCACAGCGATGTGCGTCCTCATACCCTTTCTCGCAGGAAAACTCTGGCGTCGCCGCGCCCGCGGCAGCTCCGATGCCACCTACCTGCTGGTCGCGATACTGCTCATCGTCTGGGCAGCACTGCTCGTTGGTATCACGCAGCTGCGCCTGGCGGTCGAGTCATCCGCGCTCACCGGGGCCATAGGCATGGGCAGCGGCGCTGGCTCGGCCATCGCCAGCCTGGGGGCCGCTTCGACGGGCCTGCATGCGGGCAGCGCCGAGGCGCTCACCTGGCTGCTCACGGCCATGTTGGCTGCATCCGGCATGGTCGCCTTTGCCAGCGCCTACGCCGCAGCAGACCCGCTGCGAGACACGTTGCGGAGAGCCGAGTCTCAAAAGATCGAGCTTGCTGAGGCGCTTGAAGACCTGGCCGCCGCTCAACAGGAGTCCCTGCTGGCCGCAGAGCGTTCTGATGATGTGATCAAAGGTGACACGACGCGTTACGAGGCGGCCCAGCAGCAGGTAGAGGAACGTGCGCGTTACCTCAAACAACTGGTTCGCACGCGTTTGGCAGAAGGCCTGCGCGACCCCGCCTCGACCTCACTGCTCACACAAGCTCCTGTCACGCACCAGGATGAGGGGAACAATGAGGGGGACAACGGGTGCGCGCGCGATAACGACGTGCCTGCAAGCACGCCAACAAACACTACGAAGGGAGCGTTATTATGGGAACCAGACCCGATTGTATCCGCAAGGCACTGAGCTTTGTACTCGCGGCGCTGTTGGTCGTGGGAATGGCGGGATGCAGCACTTTGACAGACGCCGGACAGGCATCGCTGCCCGATTTGCCAGCAGGTGTGGGCGGCTCACAGGATGCCGCTGGCCCTGACAGTACGGCTAACCAGCCCTGTTCGGTCATCGTTGTGGTGGGCAACCATGCCAACGCGCCGCAGACGCAGCAGTACCCGTATCTCGCGACGCTGCTCACGACGGCCGCCCAGACCCGTGGGTATGTCGCCTTT
>JAITNB010000105.1 GCA_031290695.1 Coriobacteriales bacterium
CGCTTGCGAAAGTTGTCCCACTCGGCCTGGAGCCGCACGTACTTGTCGCGCAGCTCCTCGGCCTCGGCACGGGCCTGGCCCAGGTCGTCAAGCTCCTCGACGATCTGCTCCTCAACAGCCCCTAGTTCTTCCAGGGCCTCGTCTATAACTGCGGCGTCGGCCGCTGCCTGTGCAGCGGCCGCGGCCTCGTTGTTGTGTGTGTTTTTTTTACTCATGATCCATACCTATTTGTTAAGTAATCTATCGATTTACATTCACACGCTCCTCCTTCTCGGCTTACGCTGCCAGTGCAGGAACACACCGGCCGCTTCCCACCGGGAAGGAGGTTGGGCACGTTGGGTACTACTTGCCGTCCTCGTCAACAACCTCGTAGTCGGCCTCGACAACCTCGTCGCCGCCCGCACCGCCCGCACTGCCGTCGTCGCCAGCGCCGCCCTCGCCGCCGGCGGCGGTCTGCGCGTCGGCATAGACGATCTCGGCCAGTTTGTAGCCAGCAGTCTGGAGCTTGCCGGTCTCCTCCTTGATGGCCTCGAGGTCAGAGCCCTCCAGCGCAGCCTTAAGGCTGTCAACGGCGGCCTGCACCTCGGCCTTGGTCTCCTCAGGGACCTTCTCGCCCAGATCGGCGATGGTCTTCTCCGTCGAATACACCAGGCTGTCGGCGGTGTTGCGCACCTCGACCTCCTGTTTGCGTGCGGCGTCTTCCTCGGCATGCGACTCGGCGTCCTTGACCATGCGGTCGACCTCGTCGTCGCTCAGCGCGGTCGAGCCGCTGATGGTGATCTGCTGTGCCTTGCCGGTACCCTTGTCCTTGGCCGTGACATTCACAATGCCGTTGGCGTCGATGTCAAAGGTCACCTCGATCTGCGGGATGCCGCGCGGTGCCGCCGGGATGCCCGTGAGCTGGAACTTGCCCAGCGTCTTGTTGCCGCCCGCCATCTCGCGCTCGCCCTGGAGCACGTGTATCTCAACAGAGGTCTGCCCGTCGCTCGCGGTAGAGTATATCTCGGTCTTGCGCGTGGGGATGGTGGTGTTGCGCTCGATCATCTTGGTCATGACGCCGCCCATAGTCTCGACGCCCAGCGACAGCGGGGTCACATCGAGCAGCAAGATACCCTCGACGTCGCCGGCCAACACGCCGGCCTGCACCGCAGCACCCAGCGCCACGACCTCGTCGGGGTTCACGCTCATGTTGGGGTCCTTGCCGGTGATCTTCTTCACCAGTTCTTGCACGGCGGGCATACGGGTCGAGCCGCCTACGAGGATGACCTCGGCCACCTCGCCCATGCTCAGCCCCGCGTCCTTCATCGCCGTCTCGACCGGCTTCTTGCAGCGGTTGAGAAGGTCGCCCGTGATCTTCTCAAACTCTGCCCGCGTAAGCGAGTAGTCCAGGTGCTTGGGACCGTTGGCGTCGGCCGTGATAAACGGCAGGTTGATGTTGGTCTGCTGTGTGGAGCTCAACTCCATCTTGGCCTTCTCCGCAGCTTCCTTGAGGCGCTGCAGGGCCATCTTGTCGGCCCGCAGGTCGATGCCGTTGTCGCTTTGAAACTTCTCGGCCAGCCAGTTAATGACGCGCTGGTCCCAGTCGTCGCCGCCCAGATGGTTGTCGCCGCTCGTGCTCAGAACCTCAAACACGCCCTCGCTTATCTCAAGCACGCTCACATCAAAGGTGCCGCCGCCCAGGTCAAACACAAGTATCTTCTCGTCCTTGCCCACCTTGTCAAGCCCATAGGCCAGCGCCGCCGCCGTAGGCTCGTTGATAATGCGCATGACCTCAAGGCCCGCGATGCGCCCGGCATCCTTGGTGGCCTGGCGCTGCGAGTCGTTAAAGTACGCCGGCACCGTGATGACGGCCTGCGAGACGGGCGAGCCCGTGTACTTCTCCGCGTCGGCCTTGAGCTTTTGCAGCACCATCGCGCTTATCTCCTCGGGCGTGAAGTCCTTGCCGTCGATGTCGACGAACACGCGCCCGTCCTTGCCGTTCTTTATCTTGTACGACACCGTCTCACGCTCGGTCGAGGTCTCGCCATACGCGCGCCCCACAAAGCGCTTGATGCTCGAGACGGTGTTCTCGGGGTTCGTGACTGCCTGGTTCTTCGCGGCCTTGCCCACCACCCGCTCGCCGTCCTTGCGAAAGCCCACAACCGAAGGCGTCGTGCGGTCCCCCTCCGCATTAACGATAATCGTAGGCTCCCCGCCTTCCATAACCGCCATAGCCGAGTTGGTAGTGCCCAGGTCGATTCCCAAAATCTTTGCCATTATACGTTCCTTTCTCCAAATCCTTATAATGCGGATAAGCCCAAGCAAGCCCCACTCACAGCCCGCCCACGCGCGAATACCCTTAATCTACTCAGTATCCGCATTGATTACCACTACAGGTACCCAGAATAAAATCTAAGTGCCTATATGTCAAGTTTTGTCACAGTTCTGTTGATAAGAAACTGTCGTTCCTATACACAGCCTGTCCTTCCAAGCCTGGTACAAAGCGTCAGACTCTTCGCGTGTATAGAACGTATAGCCAGGCTGTTTTGCCTTCTCAAGGACTTCGGCACCACGTTTTGCCAATAAGTCCTCGAGCTCTGATGTTGCCTGTTCCTGCTCATCGAGGATCTCTGCGATGGTTGCGCTGGCCACGACAACACCTCCTTTCGTCGATGCTGCCATTGTACTGTCATCTGAGCACGTCTTGCCCGTCACGTCACCTTTCTAACAGTGGTTACCTGGGTCCAGGCAACCTGATTATCCAGATCCTGCATGCACATAGGAACATAATCACAAAAATACGCACGGGGATTTCAGCTGAGGTGTTATACTGGGTTTTTGCTTTACTGTTAATCTTGAAAGGAGGGTTGAAGATGGCTACGAGCAGCTTGTTCACCAATGTCGTCATTCGTAGAGAAGAAGACGTCATAACGTTCGTTGAGGCTTTAGAGGATAGCGAGCGAGCGGCAGAAAAGAAGTCGCTCGTGACCGTATCCTATGAGAATGCAGATATTGACTGGGTACGAAAGAACCTCAAACAAACACGACAAAATACGAGGTCGTAAATATAAAAGATATGATACGCGAGTTGAAGGAGGATGGGACGGAGTTGTTCCTATCCTCTTTCTCATGTGAGCGCAACCAGGATATCGAGGATTTCCTGCGCCATAAGGCGATAGAGTTTGCCAAACAATCCATCTCGACCACTCATGTTGTTCTCAGCAAAAATGCAGGTGGACTGCAAATAGCCGGTTATTTCGCACTGGCCATCAAGAACCTCTTTATTGATGAAAGAAACATCCCAAGCAGTGAGTGGAAGAGGCGCGTGGGGAGATTCGGGGAGCTTTATCAAGACCTGAAGGGCTATGTTATCCCAACACCGCTTATCGCCCAGTTAAGTAAAAACGACTTTTCTCCGATAAGCGGTGATGAGCTTATCAGGCTGGCGTTTGACAAGGTAGCCGAGTTGCAGCGCAATTTTAGCGGGAAGATAGTTTACCTCGAATGCAGCGATGAGCCAAAGTTGATTGATTTTTACAAAAGGAACAGGTTCCGTAAAATAACAAGCGAGAAAACCGACATCAGGGGCGAGCCCCTTGTGCAGATGATTTGCTATCTTTGTGAGTAGGACACCAAGAGGGATATTCCCTTTCACGTTGTGTTAACAATGCAAAGTTGCCATCCTCAGACCACTATGTCCTCCAAGTTGGAACTACCTTTGATGATGTTGGATATGAGGGCGAGGAGGGCGACGGTGGCGAAGAGGGTAGCGATGATGGGGGTGTAGGCGTCAACCAGGGCCAAGGGCTTTTGCAGCTGGTCGAGGATGAGCCACACGATGACGGTGACAACGGCAAAGGCCATGGCGGCATACCGTAGGGCCTTTGCGGCAAGCGTATAGGTACGCCTGCGGGTGACCCCAATCTGGAGGGCGGCGTAGCCCGCGACGCAGCAGGTCGCCAGCAGCAGGTTGAG
>JAITNB010000080.1 GCA_031290695.1 Coriobacteriales bacterium
GGGCATGTGACCAAGATAGACCTGCTCATCAATGGGGCGGCCTTTGCGCCCGTTTGCGGCGACGGGATACTCGTGGCGACGGCCACCGGGTCTACGGCCTATGCGCTGAGTGCGGGCGGCCCTCTGATCTCACCGGAGCATCGGGGGCTCGTGGTTGTCCCCATCGCACCGCATACCCTCACCGCACGCGCGGTGGTGACCGCCCCCTCCGACATCATCGAGCTGCGGCCGCACGCGCAGGTGGGCCAGCAGATCGCGCTCTTTGTTGACGGCGAGCACCTGGTGCTGCCGGGCGAGGTATGCTGCGTGCGCGTGGAACGCAGCCCTGACGAGCTGGTGCTGGTGCGCTACAGCGCGCCCGACTTCTATACCGCCGCAAGCGATGTGTTCTTTGGGGGAGCACATGCTCGATGAGCTGCGCGTTCGCGACATAGCGCTCATAGAACAAGCCGCCCTCGAGTTCTCGCCCGCCCTCACCGTACTCACCGGCGAGACCGGCGCGGGCAAGACGGCGCTGCTTACCGCCATCAAATTGCTCATCGGCGACCGCGCCGACGCCACAATGGTTCGCGACGGTGCCCCCGAGGCCCGCGTAGAGGCCCGCTTTGTCGCAAGGACGGACGTAGGCGTGTGTGAGGGGGACGCGGGACAAAGGGGGACGGTACCTTTGTCTTGCGAATCCCAGCAAGACAAAGGTACCGTCCCCCTTTGTCCCCGTGAGGGGGAGGTACCACCTGGCATCCATCCTCCTGACGCATCCCAGGAGCATATCGTCACGCGGCGCGTGGGCAGGGACGGGCGCTCGAAGTGTCTGCTCGATGATGCCATGGTCACGGTGGGGGCGCTCGCCGCGCAGGTGGGGCCGCTTGTTGACCTGCATGGGCAGCACGAGCATCAGGCGCTGCTCCGGCCTGCGGTGCAGCTCGACTACCTTGACCGCTTTGCCGGCGGGCCGGTCGCACAGGCGCTCGCCGCCTACCAGGATGCCTGGCACACGCACCGCGAGGCGCGTGAGCTCGTCGAGCGGCTCGCCGTTGCCGCACATACCTCGGCGCTCGCCATCGAACAGGCACGTTACACCTTGCAGGAGATAGACCGTGTTGGCCCCCGGCCGGCCGAGTACGAGGAGCTTGAGGAGCAACTGCCCCGTCTACGCAATGGCGAGGACCTGGCACAGGCATCCAACGCGGCACTCGAGGCGTTGCGCCGCGAGGACGGGGCGTTTGACGCGCTCGCTGCCGCGCAGCATGAGCTCGCACGCTTGCAGGGGATCGACACCCGCCTCGACGGCCTCGCCTCCCGCCTTGACACCCTCGCCGTTGTCGCCGAGGACCTTGCCGCCGAGCTGCGGGAGTACCGCGACAGTGTAGAGTTTGACCCACAGGCACTTGAGGAGGCACTCGACCGCCTGGGGCAGCTTGAGGGCCTGCGCAAGCGCTTTGGTCCGCGCATGGAAGACGTGTTCACCACCCGTGAGGAGGCTCAGCAGGCCCTCGCGTCCACCGAGGGCCTCGACGGGAAGCAGGAAAAGGCGCGCCAACAGCTTGAGGCCGCCCACACTTCTCTGCAAGAGGCCGCCCGTGTGCTCAAGGATGTACGGGCCAAGGGCGCCACGGCCTTTGCAGCGGCGCTCACCGCCTGTGTGCAGGACCTCGCGATGGAAGGCGCCTCCTTTGAGGTCGCCGTCACGCCGCTCGACGAGCACGCGTGGACAGCGCAGGGGTCGTGCTCCTACGAGGTGCGCTACCGCCCCGCGCCCCGCACGACACCGCGCGCGCTGGCCAGGATTGCAAGCGGCGGCGAGCTCTCACGCGTGATGCTCGCGCTCAAGACACTGCTGCGCGACGCCCACACGCAAGCGACCCTCGTGTTTGATGAGATAGACGCGGGGGTGGGCGGCACAACGGCAACGGCGGTCGCACGGCGCCTGCAGCAGCTGGCGACGACGCATCAGGTCATCGCCGTGACGCACCTCGCGCAGATTGCGGCCGTGGCCCAGTCGCACTGGGTCGTGCGCAAGACGGTGTGCGACGGGGCCACCCAAACGACCATAGAACAGGCATGTGGAGAAGACCGGGTCGTCGAGCTCGCGCGTATGCTCGCGGGCAGCGACAGCGCAACCGCGCTCGACCACGCCCGCCAACTGTTGGGTGCCGCGGCGACACCCGTGGCGACAACGGCGGGACTGGGGGGCTAGTATGGCCATCACGGGAACGGCACAGCTTGGCAAGAAGACCAAAGACCTGGTCAAACGGCTCACCTCGTCAGACATCGCCGTCATCGACCACCAGGACATCGACCGCGTCTCGGCCGAGGGGCTCATCGGTTGCGGCGTCAAGGCGGTCGTCAACGCCAACAGGTCCATAAGCGGCCGGTACCCCAATGTGGGGCCGCAGCTCCTTATCGACGCGGGCATCTACCTGCTCGACGAGGTGGGCGCGGCGGTGTTCGAGATAGTCAAGGACGGGGATACCGTCACCTGCATTGGCAACGAGCTTATCTGCAACGGTGTCCCGGTGGCCACTGGCACCCTGCTCGACGCCGACCAGGTCGCCTTGCGCCTTGAGGCCGCCGACCAGGCGATGGACACGCAGATGGCCCTCTTTGTGCAGAACACCGTCGACTACCTTGACAAGCAAAGCGTCTCACTCATCTTCGACCCCTGGGTACCCAAGATACAGACCCCCATCAGGGGACGCCAGGTGCTCGTGGTGGTACGCGGCTACGACTATCTGCAGGACCTCAAGACGCTCACTTCCTACATCCGCGAGGAGAAGCCCGTACTCATCGGCGTAGACGGCGGCGCCGACGCGCTCGTCGAGGTAGGATTCAAGCCCAGCATCATCATTGGCGATATGGACTCGGTGACGGACAAGACCCTGCTCTGCGGCGCCGAGGTCATCCCTCACGCCTACGAGGACGGGAGCTGCCCCTCGCTCGACCGCCTGCAGCGGCTCGGCCTCGATGTCGAGCCCTGGCCGCTTGCCGCCACCAGCGAGGACCTTGCCCTGCTGCTGGCCTGGGAGAAGAAGGCCGACCTCATCGTGGCGCTCGGCACCCACTCAAACCTGGTGGAGTACCTCGACAAGGGCCGCAGCGGCATGGCGTCATCGTTCCTCGTGCGCCTCAAGGTAGGGACCAAGCTCGTCGATGCCAAGGGCGTGAGCAAGCTCTACCGCGCTGCCCCTCCGCCACGCTATATATTGCTAATTGTGTTAACAGTATTGATCCTCGTCGTCACCATCATCGCCATCTCGCCCGCCCTGCGCAACGTGTTCAGCGTGCTATGGCTTAATATCCACACGAACCTGGGACTGTAGGCATTGTGCTAGAATTGTGGGGACATGTATAACTTTAGGTATCATCTGGTCACCATCGTCTCTATCTTCCTCGCGCTTGCTGTGGGGCTGTTGATTGGTGCTGCCATCACGGGCAGCGACCTTGTGCGCAGCACTTCCAATGATATGCTGGAGGACGTGCTTGGGCGCTTTAGCGAGCTTGAGGCCGAGAATGCCCAGCTCACCGAGGACCTGGCCTTTGAAACCCCCTTTGGCACGCAAATGCTGCGCGGATGGCAGGATGGGCGCCTGGAGGGCCGCACCATTGTACTGCTCACCAGTGAAGCGGACGAGGATACGGTCCTTGCTGCCCGTATTGCCACGCTTATGGAACAAAGCGGGGCCGTCGCGGTGACGGTACAGGTCGCCCAACCCGATTTTGGCACAACCGACGAGAAGGTCGCCACTGCGCTGCAAGAGATTGTCCCGGCTGTTGACGGACGACCCTACAACGAGGTTCTCGCACAGGCGCTCGTGGACGAGTGGGTCTATGAGTACGTGCCAGACCCCACGGCAAAGCCACCCGCGACAGGCACAACAAACGGCACGAGCACCCCTGAGGATGCCGCCGATGCCGCCTCCACCGACCCCAACGCGGCCAGTGTCGACCTCGCCAACATCGGCGGCATAGGCTCTGCCAGCGCCACGCCTGCGCTCGGCACAGGAGAAACCACGGCAGACCCCGCCGTTGCCGCTGCGCTCGAAGCGGCCTTTAACAAGAACTATCAGCTCACCTCAAAGCTTATCGACCTCGACTGCATAACCGTCACGGTCGACTACCACCGCTTCATCGAGCACGAGGGAATCGACCCCGAGGGCGCACAGGCCGCCGCATGGGCCCTTGCCGGCGAGCGCACACTGCCCTATGCGGTGAACGGGGCCGTCGACCTGCTGGTCAACAGCAGCGACGACGGCGTGAGCGTCTCCCCCGACACAACCGGTATCGCCATTGCTGCACTCGTTAAAGACAAGGGCGTCAATGAGGAACTCCCGTATCCGCGCTTCAAGCCCGCCGCCAGCACCACAAGACAGCCTACTGAGGAAGACGGGACAGGTGACGAAGAAGGTCCTGCTACCCTCTCAGCGGTGGGTGACGGCTCGTCCAGCTACTTCGCAGTACTGCTGCAAGACGCGGGCAGGAACGCGGGTATGGTCGAGAATGCCCGCCAACGTGATCTCTCCTGCGTAACGGTATTTGGCGACAACGCAGGACGCTACAGCCTCGTCGCCCTCCTCTCCGGCGCACAAACAGGAATCTACGGGTCAGACCGGGCCCAAGACAGCAAGTATCCGTCCCTTCCCCAAGACCCCACCGGCCTCGCCCCCTTTACCACATAGTTTCATGAGCTGCACCTGTTTTTTGCCTGTTTTTTCACTGTTTTTTGCCACACATTAGCTTTGAATAAAAACGTCAATTTATTGAATAATGTTACCTTATAAGCGTTATCGTCCAGCAGCTAATGGCACGCGTTTACTCTTTTTGGGCTGTGCAACGCAACAATATTCATAAAAATGTAATTCTATACCTATGATTATTCATATATCTATGCTCCCCTTTACGACACCAAGCAACTTAAAAAGCGGTAAAGTGAAGATAACAAACTATTAGCCGTAGTTAAGGATAAAGATACTGCGGCCCAAGTCAAAGGAGGAGCTATGGCACGTATCAAGGATTACATTGACAGCACCCCATTTACCAAGGAGGAGCTTTTGCAGATCGTCAACATCTCCCTGGCAATCAAGCAGGCTATCAAGGCTGGCTATTATCCGCCGCTGTTGGAGAACCTGACCTTGGGGATGATCTTCCAGCAGAGCTCTACGCGCACGCGCGTCTCCTTTGAAACAGCTATGGAGCAGCTGGGCGGCCACGCCCAATATCTGGCACCCGGACAAATCCAACTTGGCGGGCACGAGACACTGGATGACACTGCTCGCGTCCTGAGCCGCCTCACCGATGTCTTGATGGCCCGTGTCGATCGCCATCAAGATGTTGTGGAGCTGGCCAAGCACGCCACCGTGCCAGTCATCAACGCCATGAGCGACTACAATCATCCCACTCAGGAACTGGGCGATTTAACCACTATTATTGAGCACCTGCCACAAGGCAAGAAGCTGGAGGACATCAAGGTCACCTTTGTGGGCGACTGCACCCAGGTTTGCGCCTCGCTTGGCTTCATCATCACCAAGATGGGCGCGCACTTTACCCAGTTTGGGCCGGTGGGCTGCCAGCTTAACGAGGAGTATCAGGCCGTGCTGCGGGCCAACTGCGCGGTTTCTGGCGGCAGCTTTACCCTAACGGACGATGAGCAGGAAGGTTTAGCTGGCGCGGACTTTGTCTATACGGACGTCTGGTACGGGCTTTATGACGACGAGCGCACGCCGGAGGACATGGCGCGCATCTTCTACCCCAAGTACCAGGTTACCGATGCCATGATGAAGAGGGCCGCTCCCGGTGCCAAGTTCATGCATTGCTTGCCGGCCTCGCGGGTGCCTAACTTTCCCACCGAGATCTGCGAAGTAACCAATCAGGTGCTGGACGCCCCCTATTCCATCTGTTGGGATGAGGCCGAGAACCGCCTGACTTCAATCCGTGGCATCCTGGCCTACTTTACCCCCAAGACCATCCTGGACTTGAAAAAGGCCGAGCAAGCGCAACACCGTTTGGCGGAGTTGTTGGGTTAGGCACTGGCCAAGCCCGAGAAAGCGCACGGGCATCAAGGTAGGAACTCGGAATCATCTGGAGGTCAACATGGAAGAAAGCGCCAAGAGCGGCAAGAAGAAGTTCAGTCTGTTTAATGCCATCTTGATGGTGATCTGCGTGGTCTTTGTGGCCGAGGCAGCACCGGCGGTGGCCAGCATGGGCAACAGCCAGTATATCTGGTGGCTACTGCTGATTATCCTGTTCCTCGTGCCCTATGGCCTGATCTCATCGGAGCTCTCCACGGCCTTTCCAGATGATGGCGGCCTCTATGATTGGGTGCGCTTGGCTTTTGGCAAGAAGTGGGGTACGCGCGTTAGCTGGTATTACTGGATCAACTTCCCGGTTTGGATTGGCTCGCTGGCCGTGCTCTTTCCGCTGGTGGTCAACTTCCTTATCAGCCCGTCCGGCGGCGACCCGCTGGGCATCCCCGGGCAGATAGCCATTGGCCTGGCTTTTATCTGGATTGTCTTCGCCATCTCGCTCTCTAAAGTCTCAGACTCGACCTGGGTCTTGAACCTTGGCGCGGCTATTAAGATTATCCTGGCCATTGCGCTCTTTGCCCTGGGCATCATCACCTTTGTCAACAACGGCTTTGTGGGCGCCACGGAGTTTACACCAGAGAGCTTTGCGCCCTTCCCGGAGCTGTCCTTGCCGGGAATCTTCCTGGGCCTGGGTGCTGTGACCATCATCCTCTTTAACTTCATGGGCTTCGAGGTCATGGCCTCGGTGTCCTCCGAGATGGAGAACCCCAAGAAGCAGCTGCCGCAGGCCATCATCGCCGGTGGTGTGGCTATCGCTGTTGTCTACATCCTCTCCAGCTTTGGCATCGGTGTAGCTATTCCGGCCAGCGAGGTGGCTGCCGACCTGGGCATCGTCGATGCCATCTACTACCTGGTGGGCGACGCCGGTTTTGTGCTGGTTATTGTGGCCGGGGTACTTTTCTTGGTCTCACTCTTTGGCAACATGGTAAGCTGGAGCTACGGCGTCAACTACGTAGCCTCCTACGGTGCCAAGAACGGCGACATGCCCAAGGTCTTTGGCATCATGCGCAAAAAAGATGCGGAGATGCCCTTTGGCGCCCCACTGATTAACGCCGTCGTGGCCAGTATCATCTTGGTTATTGGCGTGGTTCTGCCTTATGTCAACGAGGCGGCAGATGCCATGTTCTGGGCCTTTTTCAGCCTCTCCATCATCACCCTGTTGATGAGCTACATCCCGATGTTTCCGGCCTGGCTCAAGCTGCGCCGTACGCACGCCAGCACCGAGCGCCCCTACAAGGTGCCGGGCAGCAGCGGCCTTAACAAGCTCTTTGCCATCGTGCCTGTGGTCATCCTCATTGTCACCCTGCTGCTCTCGCTCTTTCCGGTGCCAATCAACGCGGTAACGGACGAAGACATACAGAGTTATGCGGCGACAGCGCTGGCAGAGGGTGTGAGCGAAGACGATGCCTGGCTTCTGGTCGAGCTCAACAAGGTGCCAGAGGCTGCGCAGGAGGACTATGTGGCCAACGTGGTAGAAAATGGCGTCAGCCCCGCGGACGCCATGCTCCTGGCCGAGGAACTGGCGGTTGGCTCCGGCGAGCTTTACTGGGCAAACGACGCCTGGTTTGGTGTGATGCCAACGATTATCGGTGTGGTTTTGGCCGTGATTTTTGGCGAGATATTGGTAGCGCTCCTGGCCAGCAAGCAGCAGGAAGCATAAACAGAAAAACTCTAAGCAATGAGGAGACAACAATGAAGAGACTACAAACGACCCCCCAAGCCGACGGCTTTAGAATGCCCGGTGAGTTTGAGCCGCAGAGCCACATCTATATGCTCTGGCCTGAGCGTCCGGACAACTGGCGCGACGGCGGCAAGCCTGCGCAAGCGGCCTTTGCCGAGGTCGCCAAGGCCATCAGCCAGTTTGTACCGGTAACCATGGGCGTTAACAGGGGCCAATACCAAAACGCCCGCGCCGTGCTGGATCCAGCCATTCAAGTGGTGGAGATGAGCAGCGACGACTCCTGGGTGCGCGACTGCGGCCCTACGTTTGTAATCAACGACCAGGGCGAGCTGCGCGCCGTAGACTGGGAGTTCAACGCCTGGGGCGGCCTGGTGGACGGGCTGTACTTCCCCTGGAATCAAGACGCATTAGTGGCCCAAAAAATCTGCGAGCTGGCCGGCGTCGACTCCTACAAGACCGAGGGTTTTATCCTGGAGGGCGGCAGCATCCATGTGGATGGCGAAGGCACGGTGCTGACCACCGAGATGTGTCTGCTCAG
>JAITNB010000091.1 GCA_031290695.1 Coriobacteriales bacterium
ACGGCACTCTTTGTCATCATCCTCTTCTGGATGCCTGAGCTTGGTGCGGGGGCGGCCTTTGTATACGCGCTGGTGGTCTATTGTGTCATGGACTCCTTTGCCACCTTCCTCGGCATCCCCTATATGACCTTGCCATCGGTGCTCACCTCCAGCCCCAACGAGCGCGTCTCGCTTGGTACCTGGGCGGCGCTTGGGGCTGGCCTGGGGCCGCTGATAGCCTCGGCCTTCTCAGTGCTGCTTATGCGGGCCTTTGGAGGGGTGGACAGCCTTGGCAATGTGTTGGATCAGCGCGCAGGTTTTAGAGGGACGATCATCGTTATCATGGTAGTCTTTGCGGTGTGCCAGTTTGTCATGTACGCCGTCGCCCGTGAGCGGGTACGGCCCCAGGCGGCCAGTCCGGAGCGCATTGGCCTGTTCAAGGCGTTTGGGATACTGCTCACCGAGCGCAACTATATGATGATCCTCGGCTATAACGTGTTCTATTCCTTTACGCTTGCCGCCTCCCTTGGCACGGTGGTGTACTACGCAAACTATGTGCTCCTCAAACCGGGAGGCGAGGGCATTCTGGCGCCCATCCTCATTGGAATGGCCATGCTCGTGCTGCCGTTTGTGCGTTTTGTTAACAAGAGGGCCTCGCGGCGGGGATTGTTGATAGGGGCCTCTATTGCGATGATTGTATCGAAGGTTCCCGTGATAATCGCCCCCACCGAGTTCATTGCAGCCGCTATCGCCGCGGCATGCATGGGTGTGGCGATGGGGTTCACGGTCGTAGCCATCAGCACGAACTTCAACGAGTCTGTTGAGATTGTCGAGTGGAAGAAAGGCTACCGTCTTGAGGGGTCTATCAATGCCTTGCGCGGTCTTGCCTTGAAGGTCGTATCGGCCCTTCTTTCCTTCGCGTTGGGGTTGGCGATGCAGGCAGCCGGCTATCTGGCGCCCACCGAGGATATACTGCAACCGGTGCAGAACGAGGCAACACAGATGGTGTTCATCACCTTTTTTGCCTATCTCCCCTTCGTCATGGCGTTTGGTATGTTGGCAATGGCAATCTTGAGCCCTACCGACAAAGACGCTGCTGCCATGCGTGTGGCCAAGGCCGCCGCCGCCGCTACTGCCGCTGCCGCCCCGGTTGAGCCGGGCGGGTCAGAGGATGTGGAGAAGCGCCTTGAGCCGCACCATCAAGACCAGCAGGGTGGATAGATGATCGGCCAGGCTGACCTCAAGGCCGTCGTCGATGACGTGGCTCGCCGCCTACACCTGCCGTCGGCCTGCGTTGGGGTGTCCCTGGCGGGGGAAGACCGCTTCTATGCAACCGGACACCGCGCCTTTCTCATCAAGCGTGCCAACACGCATACCGTCTATCGCCTCGCCTCGTGCTCCAAGGCGTTTATTGCTACGGCGGTTATGCTCTTACAGGAGGAGCACCTGCTTGACATCGACGAGCCGGTCGTGCGCTCTCTGCCCAACTTCGCGCTGTATTGCGAGGAACTCACGGCCCAGGTCACACCCCGCGACATGCTCAGCCACCGCACGGGCCTGCCGCGCCACGACATCTCGAGTTTTGCCAACCAACAGCGCACGCTCGCGCAGATGGCTGAGAAGGTGCGCTACTTGGAGCCTGCCTATGGGCTGCGCGAGCGCTTTCATTACCAGAATCATATGTACGGCGTGCTCTCACTGCTCGTCGAGCGTGTGCAAGACAGGCCATGGGGGCAGTTTGTGCAGGAGCGCATCCTGGAGCCGCTTGGGATGAGCCGCACCTACACCAGTTGCGCTGCTCCCCGTGCGGCAGATGATAACTACGCCCGCCCGCTTGTGCGGGTTGGCCGCATCAATCTACCCTACCTTACCAGCAACGACGACAGTACCGGTGGCGCAGGGTCGCTGAGTGCCAGCGTGCGCGACCTGCTTTGCTGGGCAAAGGCCAACCTGGGGCGGGGCAATTTTGAGGGCAGGGAGGTGTTTCCTCCGCAGATATTCACCCAGCTCCATGCGCCCCAAACCCCTCTACATGAAGGCGAGTTCTCGCCCGTGTCGCTGCCGTTTGTCTCACACACTGCCTACGCGCTCGGCTGGTTTACCGAGCACTACCACGGGGAGCTTCTCGTGTATCACGGCGGCACGATCTTTGGGTTCAAGAGCATGGTTGGCTTCTTGCCCGAGCATGATTTTGCGTTCGCCATCCTCATCAACCAAGACGCAACCGTCGCCTGTGACGCCCTCGCCCGTACCCTTTGCGACAAGGTGCTGGGCGTAGCACCTTACGACTGGGTGTCCCAGTGTGAGCAGGCCAAAGCTGCCGTGAGCGCCCAAAAGAGGCAGGAGATCGAGCGGCTTACCGCAGCACCAGAGACAACGCCTTCCCGGGAGGGGTTGGCAGGACGCTACGGGCATCCCGCCTATGGCACGGTTGAGGTTACGCAGCGGGGGAACAGGCTTGCCTTGCGGACCGCCGGCTTGAGCCTGGCGCTCAAACCCAGCCGCGTCGCCGAGTTCGCCGTGTACTCGAAGCTTGCCGCAATGGCGTTTCCCTGCTACTTCGAGCGTCGCGACGGCACCGCCACCGCACTCCTCATCAAACTCGACGAGGACCTCGAGTCTTACATCCGCTTTGAGCGGCTGGCACCCACGTAAGCAGGTTGCAGGCCCAAGAATGCCTTGCGCAGAACCTGCAGACGGCCCGCAGACGCACAGTTACTGGTCCTTGCAAACCGCGCCATGTTGGGGTATCCTTCACATTTGAAATTGAAATCCAGTTTCATTTTGCGGATAACCCCGGGCTTTCCCCACGAGAGGACCCACCCATGCGCACCAGCACCTATGCAACCCGCCAGCGCGAGGCCCTGCTGGACTATCTGCTCACCCTGGGCGACGGGCATGTCACCGTTGACCAGATGACCACGCACTTCTCCACAACAGCAACGCCTATTGGCCGTACGACCGTCTACCGCTTCCTTGAGCGGCTGGTGCAGGAGGGGAGTGCGCGCCGCTTTACGATGGACGGGATGCCGAGCGCCTGTTACCAGCACATACGCGAGCCAGCCCATTGCACCGAGCACTTCCACCTCAAATGCGAGCGCTGCGGGGTGCTGATGCACCTTGAGTGCCATGAGCTCGCCGAGGTCGAGCATCACATCCTCACGTCGCACACCTTCAAGGTCAACCCCCTCAAAACGGTGCTCTACGGCACCTGCGAGCACTGCCTTTCCG
>JAITNB010000017.1 GCA_031290695.1 Coriobacteriales bacterium
GCTACGTTTAATGGTGCATAAAACCGCCCCAGTTTCCCTGAACGCATAATAATGACACTTGCTACTTGATTTGGCAATAGGCAGGGCGCACACTCCCCGTACTCGCCACAGTTTGCAGCACGCTGGGAAAGACAGGGGTTGCCCACTGCCAAGAAACATTCGCCCCAACTATAAGGTTGTTTGCCTAACCAGCGAAGAACTGTGCCCAGCAGGGGGTGCCGGTGCCGGGATCAACGTAGTACCCTACCCCCATTGCCGTGAAATCGGTGTCAAGGATATTCTCCCTATGGCCTGTTGAGCCCATCCACGCTGCCACAACCGCTTCTGGCGTCCTGTAGCCGGAGGCGATGTTCTCTCCCGCCGCATTAAAGGAAAGCCCAAAATCCTCGGTGATTACGGTGGACCAACTGGTGCCGTTAGGACGCACATGCTCAAACTTTATAGAAATCTCTTCTGCCCGTATATTGGTTGCGCTCTGCAGGACCGCACTGGCATTTAAGGGGAGTACGCCAACCTTTGCCCGCTCGACGTTTACCAAATCAAGGACTGCGGCCTCATATTGTGAAAGCTGTGTCGAGTTCGTGATAATGCTCTCAAGGTTTGGGCTTACAGAGCTTATACCTCCCAGCAAATAGCCGGAGTTCACGCTAGACAGAGAGATTGTGCTGAGGGCGACATTGCGATAGATCGTGTAATGGCCGGCAAGACTGTCGTCAACCAAGAGCAACACCGCGCTCTTCTTGCCACACATAACGCCTCCAACGAGGGCATCAGGGAAGTTGCTCCCTGTTGCCAGAGCCATATTGTTGTACGACAAGACACCGGTATTCACCGCATAATTAGCAACGCGTGCCGAGGTCTCATAGCGATGGTCGCCCGCAATGCGCACATAGTCAAAAGCAGTGCGGCCCAGTTGGGACTTGACCTCATCTGCAACCGATTCGCTGCCACCAATCAACAAGACCTTGCTAAAGCCGCCCTGCCTGATCGCCTCAACCGCCGCAGCATCTAAAAGCTTCGTTGTTGCATTTGCGAGGAAGATAGGGGCCTTTTGCTTATAGGCATAGGGGGCGATGGATACTGCGTCGGCAAAAGTCCTCGCTGTCACGATAATGGCCGTATCGCCCCAGTTGCCCAAGCCATTGCGATAGATATCAAGGGCTGTCTCATAGCGGGAAGCCCCCGAATAACGGCTTACCGCAGCGTCGCCAAACTGGTCTCTGAGCTCACGCTCAACAGAACTGGATACCGATTCATTACCGCCAACGATGATAACCCTGCTCGGAGCCAGGCGGTCAATCTGTGTACGGGTATAGCTGGTGAGCGTGTTAGAGTCAGCATCAGTTAACAGAAGGGCAGCATCCAAAACGCCAGCAAGGGCGCTCGCTGTAAGGGCATCAGGAAAGTCGTTGCCCTTCGCCAGGATAACCGTGTTGGCCGTAGTGTACGACTCTACGGCAATCGCGCCCATAGTCTCATAGCGGTTAATCCCTTGGAGCCGGTGCCATGTGACGACCGCCAGAGGCTGAACGCCAGAGCCATCTCCCAAGGGTGCTACGGCCGACTCATGCGTCAAAGAGGTGAGGCCGCCATCCGTAGTCGCAAGGCCCTCGCCAAGGTCACTGACAGAAACAGGCTCGGCTATTGCGGTTGCCCCCTCAGGACTGACGGAAGGGTCATCCACCGCATAACTTGCAGGAACGACCAAGGCCATAAGAAGGGTTGAAGCGGTTAGTGCACAGAGAAACGAACGAGCAGCCCTCATTTTCATACTGTCTCCTTTTGATGAACCCACCCACGTCCCAACCAATAAGGAACTCCTCAGGAGGGACAAACCTACAGAATAATACCACTTCGCGGCTTTCTTTGCAGACAGTGGCATCTACCAGACGCATCTACCAGACATAGGAGAGCCGCGGAGATGTTTGCCAATAGAGGTTGATCTTCAACTCATACTCGCCTTCTGGGTCACAGATATAGCGCTGGCCGCCCTGCCAGACCTCGACCCAGCCATGTGGTGTGGTGCCACCGCCTCGCGCCCCCACCGCACCGGCAACAGAATGGGCATCATAGCCAATCGCACGCGCCATCAACCCAAAGAGCGCCGCAAAGCTAAAGCAGTTGCCCGAGCCAGTGGCAAGCATGTCGTACCCGTACTCGTTTATCCAGTTGGGGCCAAGGTTGACGCTCTTTGTCCGATAACGGTATGAGTCCACAACATAACGGTAACTCTGCCACAGACGGTCACTGGCACTCATGCCTTCGTTAATAGATGCGTCAAATGCCCTTCCAAGCGCTGCATCGAGGTTTGCGTCGCCGGTAAGAGTCACATAGTAGGTAGAGCTGATACCTGCAGCCGTGAAGAACACCACCCTGCCACCATAAAGCGAGAAATACCAGCCCGCTCCTACGTTATAGACCCTGCTCACCAACACCGACCCTGCGGGAAGGGTGGCCACTTGGGACGCTGAGCCAATCGGGCGTGCATAGAGTACCTTGTCCGTATCAAAGCGCACCCGTAGCTGCATGGCGGTATAAGCGCTATAGTCGCTTCTCGGGCTAAAATTACCCGTTGTGTTGCGCACATACTGTGTGCCGCTGTTAGAGAGAACCGCATACCAGGACGACGAGGTGTCGTAGGGGTAGTACAAGAAAGACTGACCTGCTGCAAGGCTGCCCACTATTGGGCTTGAGGCACTGGGATGGCTGTGTACCTCTACGGCAACAAGCGCATTCGCCCAATTCTCAGAATACTGGTTGGCTGGCTGCGGCAGCATCCCATAGCATATCTGATCCCGGTTCCCCTGGCTCACTGTGGAGGTTGCCCCAAAGACAGAGACTTCTATGATGTCCGTTCTCTGATTTATACGCTGTATCGCGGAGGAGTAGGTGTCGTCGGGCAGGAGGAGGAGTATCGCATGGCGTATCCCCTGCAGCGCGGCACCGGTGAGGGCGTCAGGAAAGTTCTTCCCCGTCGTCACGCCAAGGTAATCATATCCCAAACCCCTCCCCGTAAGCCAGTCGGCAATTATCAGGGAGGTGGCATAACGGTCTGCCCCGCCAAGCCGCGTGACCTGTGAGGTCACGGTGGTGCGTACCAGGTTCTCGGTGCCCTGCGCCACCGAGGCAGTGCTTCCCACAATCACCACCTCGGTAAACCCTCCGTTACGTAAGTCATGGTAGATGGCGTCAGAAAGGGTACCGTCAGCGCGCGTGAGCAGCACAGGGACATTCATCGCATAGCTGTAGGGGGCTATCGAGAGGATGTCGGGAAAGGAATAGCCGTTCGCAATAATCGCAGTGTTTGACCATTGGCCCCGCCCTTTTGCGTAGACAAGAGATGAGGTCGCCAGGCGGTCTATCCCATCAAAGCGCTCGATACTTGCCTGTGGCGCAACAGCCTCTATCTGCCTTTGAACCAACACGGATAGAGTCGCGGTACCTCCAACCAGGTATATCTTCGATGGGTTGAGTGCCCGCAGCGTCGCCTGTGCCTGCGCAGGCAACGACCCTGCTGTCGTAAGCACAGTTGGGGCGCCCTCAAGGCCAGCGAGCGAGATTGCGGCAGAGATGTCCCCGTCTTTCTCCCCCGAAGTAACAACCACGGTGCCACCCGTCGCAAAGGCCCCTGACTGCGCGATATTCGCCATCGAGTCATAGCGCGTTGCGCCGCCGAGCTCCCTGAGCGCCCTGCTCTTCACAAAATGCGCGACATAATAGTGCGTGGCGCCTGCCGCAAAGCGCTCCTGCGCAAACTCTGCGGCACTCAAAGGGGTCGCAGCGTCACGGTACCAACAATTGAGCCGATACCCGGCAGCCGGGCTCACGGTGGGCCAGGTGACAGGAGCGGCCCCCTCCTCGCCCGCTACCATCTGGTCGCCATTCGCCACGCTGGACCCGCCCTGCACGACAACGGTCCCCTGCGCGGGGTCCGAAGAACGAAACACCATCACCCCCACCGCAAGGGTGCCAACATCCAAAGTATCATAGACCCCAGAAGCATCATCAGTGAGCAGGCCCAGGCCATCCAAGTCTGCAAAAGGGTCGCTGGGGATAAGGCCGGGGACCAACGAAGGGTCGGTTGTCGCGCCGTCCGGCAGTATCTCGACATCCCCAAGGTTGCCTTCGAGACCTGCGGACTCCAAAGTCCCCTGTTGCGCCTTTGTTTCCTCGGGCTGCGCCTCGTAGGACAAGGCGGGCAGCGAGGTGCTCGCTGTTGGGGCGGGCGGCCCGACCGTCTCCTGCGCCTGGGCCACAGGGGACAGCACCAGGCTTGCGATTATCACAAACGTACAAGCGGCGGCACAGGACTTGTGGAGCACAGAACAAGTACCGGCACGCCTGCAGTTGCGGTTGTGGCTGTGGTTGAAACGAAGCCTCATACGAGATACCCCCTTTGAGCATTGGGCGGTCTTTTAAAACGACCTTCCCACAGTTTATCAGAACCACAACTAGATAAGTGCATACAGCATAGACCCCAAAAAGAACAAAACCGCTATACTTACTTTAGTATGCTTGCTAGCTAGAAGTTTTGTATTTTGTGGCTCTATGCCAAGACTGTCAATAAGGAGAGTAGACCGTGCCAAACAAGAAGAGGGATATGCTTTCCCATGCAATGAGGTGGTTCCTTACCGTACAACTGATAGCACTGTTCACGCTGGGAGCAGTGCCTGCCGCGCTGGCAGACCAAGGGGCCAGCCCCCCTGTCGCAAACAACAGCGGCACCTCATCCCCCACCAACGGCCCTGCCACTGATGCTGCCCCCCTTGACCTGGGCGACCCCTCTGCCTATGTCGAGGGCCAGATACTGGTCACCCTTACAGACGACGTGCAGGTAGACGAGAAGCTTGACAGCCTTACCTCGGCAATCGACGAGACTGCCGCGATGCCCATAGCCACGATGGATGCGGCAGACGTCCCAGCAGCCCCAACACAGGTCGCCGAAGTGATCGAAGGTGCGCAGGAGCAGCCCGTCGCCGTAATCGACATCCCCGAGACGGTGACGGTCGCAGACGCGATTGCAGAGGCACTGAGGGACCCGGCAGTTGCCGCCGCCCAGCCCAACTACCGCTATGCGCTGCTGGACGACGAGGACGTGCCTGTAACCGAAGCGGCATCCCCTTACAGCCCTTTGGCGACAACAATCGACGACCCAGACGCCTCCTTGTATCAATGGTGGCTCAACAACGTGCATGCCTATGACGCGTGGGACCTTGCCAAAGCTGATAACGCCGTGACGGTTGCGGTCATAGACACCGGCGCACGACTGACGCACGCCGACCTGGCACCAAACATCGACGCCGCACATGCATGGGACACGGTGAGCGGCAGTGGCGCCGGCCAGCAGCTTACCAGTGCTGTTGGAAGCAACGGCGATGTCCAGGGCCACGGGACGCATGTAAACGGCATCGTCGCGGCCAGGGCGAACAACGGCATCTTGGGGGCGGGCGTCTCGTATAACGCGAATATCCTGCCAGTCATGGTGTTCTATTGGGTTGCCGATGACCCGTCCACCCCAACAAACGAGGCCGGCTGGTTCTCGGACACCGGAGAGCTGTTGCAAGCCTATACGTACCTCATTGGCCTCAAGCAAACCAACGCAGTTCCCAACCTGCGCGTTGTCAACATGAGCCTGGGAAGCGACTACAGCGCGCCAACCAGCGGCACGGACATCGCCTTTCATAACGCCATCATCACGGCGCAGGACAACGGCATAGTAACGGTGGCCGCAGCAGGAAACAGTGCCACCACCGCGTACAACTATCCCTCGGACTGGAGCGAGGTCGTCTCGGTGACCGCCGTCGACAGCGGCAACACCGTTGCCGGCTTTAGCGACCACAACGCATACAAGAACATCTGTGCACCCGGTGTAAGCATCTACAGCACGCTCTTCAACAACGACACGGCCTTTGGCTCGAAGAGCGGCACCTCGATGGCCTGCCCCGTCGTCTCGGGTATCGCCGCCCTGCTCTGGGCGGTAAACCCCACCCTCTCCGTTGCCCAAGTGAAAAGCCTCCTGTATACCACAGCGACCGATCTTGGCGCGCCCGGCAGGGACGACTACTACGGCAATGGGCTCGTCAACGCCAGCGCGGCGCTGGCCGCCGCGCTGGAGACCTTCTCGGTAACCTATGCCCCGGGGC
This sequence comes from Coriobacteriales bacterium, assembly GCA_031290695.1. The sequence continues at coordinate 6,144 of JAITNB010000017.1, forward strand.
TCAGAGGCTCGTTCTCTGCGCAGGTGTTCCCAAATCTTCTCGCAAACTCCCCTACGCCGTCTTTTATCGGCACCCCCTCCAGCGCCAGTGTCCGTTGGGCATTTAGCGGCTGGAGCCCCGCGCCAACTCCCCTGGTCACTGCGGATGCCACCTATACCGCCCAATGGCAGCGTGTCCCCCTGGCTATCAACTCCTTCTCGGGCACACAGCGCTACGAGACCTCACAGCTTGTCAACACAAAGGCGATGGCCTATGGGACCCCCATAAACGGTGCCATCATCGTCACTGGTGAGGACGGGAAGTTCGCCGACGCATTGAGCGCCAGCGGCCTTTCGGGGCTGCTGGGCTACCCGCTCATACTCACCAGCAGCGCCACGCTCGCGCCCGACGCGCAGGCCACCTTGGACGCTTTGACGGCACGAAAGGGCTCGGCGCTGGACATCCTGGTCATCGGCGGGCCAGCCGCCATAGAACCTGCGGTCTTTGAGACACTTACGGCCTACGACCCCACTCCCTACCGCATCGAAGGCACAGACCGCTATGAGACTGCCGACAAGATATATGCCTATGGGGAGTCGCAGGGGTCCTGGAACAAGCAGTATGCGATTGTCGCAACGGGCAGCAACTTCCCTGATGCCCTCTCGATCGCCAGTTTCGCGACGTCCACGAAGACCCCCCTGTTCCTTGTCAACAACAGCAGCACGAGCCTGTCGCCAACGGTGTCGAGCCGCATCAGCGCCTTTGCCCAGGCAATCGCCTTGGGTGGGGAGCAAACGGTCTCAGCATCCGTCTTCCAGCATCTGCTCACTATTAAACCCGCAGCACAGCGCATTGGCGGCACAGACCGCTACGAGACCAGCTCCCTGATCGTCTCATGGGAGCTGGCACGGGGCATGACCTTGAACAATGCGGGCTTTGCGGATGGGAGTAACTTCCCCGACTCACTGGCCTCCAGCTTCCTTCTTGCACAGACGAGCTCGGTCCTCTGCCTGGTAAGCAACAGTGACCCCAGCGACAGCAATATCGCACTCGCGCAGTTCCTTGAGCCACACGCAAACGACATCGCATCGATAAACATCTTTGGAGGCTACCCCAGCGTCTCGCTCGCAGCACGAAGCGAGTTGACGCGGGCACTGGCGTGAGGCCATGCCCTCCCAGAGTGACGCAATAGACTGACTGGCCTTAGCGATAGAGCGGGATATCGAACCGAAGGCCCGTCTGCTCGACAGTGAGGTCGAGATAGGCGTAGCAGTTCGCCATGACGCCGGCTATCCCTGTTGCCCAGGTCCTTCCGGTAGCATACTGATGCCAGACCCCGCCAGCGGCCACCGCCCTGTTGACGTCCCATTTCATCTTATAGAGGGTGTTCTGCGGGCCCGATACCGCCGCGGATGCCACCGTTGGATGGATATAGTTGCGCGAGATCCACTGGGCGCCACCCAATATGGCGGCCCGTGGGGAGTCCCATCCGCTGATGACCGCCATCTTGCGGCCCCCGCTCAAAGGGGAGCTATCAAAGGCACCGATGCCAAAGAAGTTATAGTAGGTGCCGGCCGGATACGCCACCCCGTCGATGTCGCCGCCCGGATAGTCAAAGCCCATCGCAAGCTGGGAGGTCCCCCAACCGCTTTCCAGTATCGCATTGGCGAGGAAGTACACCTCATTTAAGCTATAGGTGTTTGCCGCTTCGACAAAGTACGCGCCCGTATTCGCAAGCTTGCCGCTCCTCCCATTGGAAGTGCTTGCAATAAAGCTGTCGATCTGTGCGGCCGAGACCATCCCCGTATAGCCGTCCGACAAAACGGCGAACTGATAGAAGGCACTCGACCCAAGGGGGGCGTTGTCTGGGTCAAGTGAGATGAGTATGTCGGCCTTAGAGTAGCCTTGGTATGGCACCGAGGCCGTCACTTCAATATCTGCCAGAGCGCTCAGGGTGATGTTGTAGTAGGAGGTAAAGACGTCCATGATCCCCAACCGCACGATAATATCCGCACGAACGGTAGAGGGAATCGCAGGAAGCCCCCCAAAGAACTTCACCGAGGCTATGGACGCCCTGTTGGGCACGAGCAGGTCGAGGGCGGGGTTTGACGGGCCGTTGGGGACGAGGAGCAGCACGGAGGCCTCCTTGCCCTGCAGGGC
>JAITNB010000111.1 GCA_031290695.1 Coriobacteriales bacterium
GGTGATCCCTTGCCCTTTCAGTCGTCGCGCTCCTGCTCGGCACGCCTGTAGGCCTGCTCGAAGCTCGGCGCGGCCTTGGGCGTGCCGTCTGCTTCTGGCGGTGCTGGCGGGGTGCCTTCTGCGGGCTGAGGCTCCGGCGCTGGTGCTGGTGTGGTGTCTGGCATATCTGCTCCTCTCATCTGGCGTTTGGTGCGCGCTTCCCTGCGCGGGTCAGTGCCCGTTACGGACGGGCTGCCGCTGCGCCTGATGCGGACAGGCGGCCGAATGAGAAGAAGTGTAAAAGATGTGTCACCCGCAAAAAAAGCCCTCCACGGGGGGAGGGCTTAAGCGGGTGAAAGATGCCTGGGCATCAACGCAGGAAAGGCTTCATTTCCTCATCGGTCATATCGTAGTCTGATGGGATGTTGTTCTCATCTCGCCAGTTCCACATAGCACGCAAATTGTATTTCTTTCCAAAATCGTCGTCACCACCGGCCATAAACACGCCATCGAAATCCGACCAATTAGGGTCAGGGATTACTCGCTTAGAGCGCCGACCATGTATACCTGTCGAGGAGCGCCTTTGCTGCTGCTTCGTCAATTCTGATGTAAAGACTGCCATATCTTGTCGCTCCAATCTTGCTCTCGTAGTATCGGGCAAGCTTCTCGGTTTTTGCCATCCCCCACATGTACCCATTATACCCCAATTTAGTCGACCTTTGGGCCGCGATTGCGAACATATGGGCCCCAACGCCATAATAGGACCTGTCATCTCCACGGTTGTGTGGTGCCGAGACTACCCACCCAAGCTTCACAGCGGTGTTCTCTGGGTCGTCGACCAGGGATATTAACCCTTGTATCTCCTTATCACCTGCTAAACGGAGACCGTAGACCTCCATACCCTTGGCTTCCTTCTCCCAGTTGATGAACCAGCCATTTTTCTTGTTGATTCCCTTTAAATCGTCACTCAACAAGCGGATGGATTCCGTCTTGAAAATATTGCCGTTTCGGTCCTCGAGGCATGAAACGAACTTATCGACTTTCACTCCCACCGTCCCTTGTGTCGAGATTTTGCCTATTGTACTCGTTCTTAGCGCCCTTGGCTGTGTCACGTCCGCGCCCAGCCCGTATGCCTTCTCGCGGGCTGGCTGGCGCACGAGTCCCTTGCTGTCGACATGCGCCTTGAGCTGGTTTTGCAGCTTGCCCAGCTCTAACCGCTTCTGGGTGGCGTCTGCGCCTGATGCCTCAAGCGCCGCGACCTCCTGCTTGGTGTCACGTATCTTCCGCTCATAACCACGTTGCTTCTGGGTGGCCTTGTAATGCTCCTCCGAGGTCATGCCGTTGCGCGTCTTCTCGATGGTCGGAAGCTCGGTGATGCCGGGGAAATACGGGCCGTAGGAATGGCGGCAGTTGACCCACAGCAGCTCCGTCACGTCGCCGTACTCGGTGGCGCGGTAGATGTTCCCTGCGTATGCTGGAGTGATCCCAAAAAAAGCCGCCCCAAAGGACGGCTGATTGCCTTGGTTATATAGTATTGCTAGATTTGCGTCATGCTGCTCTCCTGCAAAAAAGTCACACTCTCATAAGAATAGCCGCCCGACGGCGGCTGTTACGTGAACTTGATGGTGACACCTTCATCTGTTTGATCCCATCGTGCGAAGACAAACAGTTTGTCGAATCGCTCATCGATAGAACCATCGTCGATTTTCAACCATTGTTTCTCAAAGGTATCTGCATCGTCTTTAGGAATCAACCAACCAGACACGTCTTCTCCGTCGAAATCTTCGGTATTGACGTCCCGGCCTTCGCCGGAGTCCATGAAGAACACACATCCCTCTCGGGCAGCTTGGGCCTGCACAAGGTCGAAGAACCTAACGAATCTGATTTCGGAAGCAGTCTCCTCGTATTTAAGGCCTCGAACGCTGGATCCTGACATTGTTGACACCTCCCTTCAATAACGAAACAAATTCTCCTGCTGCGTTAACCACCACAACATCCTCTTCCTTAATGAAGAACATCGAAGGATTGGGTTGGTCTCTCAAATTTCCTTCTGTAGTGATATCCGCATCGGTAATTATAGCAAGGGTGATACCCCTGAGTTCCTTGCGGTCATGTTCTGCAAAATAATAAACATACCCGTCGTGTCCGATAGTCATCCCTCCTTTGATGAAGTCATCCTTTGCGTTCGTGATGATGCTTTGCAGCGATGAGCGAGAGCCGTTGAGGTGGTTGTGGAGTACAAGCACGCCATTTGGCCCAGCCATCATTTTCTTGAACTCTTCCTCAGTAAACCCAACAGCGAACTTGACTGTTTCGTGGTCGAACGTGTCCAAAACGAAATCCCCGGTTTTGGCATTGATGACAATGGCTATGTTCCCCGCGTATGCGGGGGTAATCCTTATTGGGTATGACAGTAAAGGAGGCAGGGCAATGAATACAGCGATTGCGTGGTACAATCTCGAACAGAAGAAAGGGGTCGGAAATGGAGTGGGTATTCATCCTTATAGTTGTCGTAAGCCTACTCGTGTTGGCGTGGCCTCTTCTGTTTGTGCTCATGTGGGTCTTGATCGGGGCAGCTACCGCGCTCATGTGGGTGCGAGAAAGAATAAAGGAATGTTTCTCGCGCGCCGATTTAAGAAAGACCTAATCCTCAAGCCAGCACGAAACTGTCACGGAAGCGTACACTAAGGTGTCAGGCAAAGAAGCCAACGATGGTGTATGCATCGAATGTATGAGACGCGGTGCGATGTGGCACTGGCCGCCGAGGTCTTGACGAGGCAGTCCTTGTGGTGTGGGGCGGTGTGGGGCGTACTCGGCGATTATATCTGCCTGTACTTATCCGCAATCTTTTGGGCGGCGGCGTGCAGTTGGGCGCGGAGGGATGGGGGGTCGAGGACTTCTACGTGCTCGCCAAATTGGAGGGACCAGTAGAGCATGGCCTTTTGGTTGACGCGTACGGTGACGTCGACGGTGTCGTTGGTTGTGTTGGTGAAGCGTACGTCGTTGCCAAACCAGTCGAAGACGTGCATGAGTGCGGCGCGGTTGATGCGAAAGCGCACGGTTGCGCTGTCGCCGGAGAACATATAGACATGCTCGGCCATGTGCCGGGGCAGGTCGAGGCCGTTGGCAAAGCCGGGGAGGTCCTTGATGGGCTTGACGGGGGTTTCGAGCAGCTCTATGTTGATGATGCGGTCGATGCGGTAGTAGGCCAGCGTGTCGTGGGGGGCGTTGCGGCAGATGAGGTAGTAGCGGCTGTTGGCGGCGACCATCTGATAGGGGTCGATGTGGTAGGTGCGAGGGTTGCTGTTATCATCGAGGCGGGGGAGGAGCACACCGCTGGTGTCAAAGGAGCCGTACTTGAAGGCGACCTGCCGGGCTGTGCTGATGGCCTCGTCCAGCACGTCGATGGTGTAGAAGAGCTGCCGGTTTGTCGCGGTGACCTCGGGCAGGCTCAAGACGTGCTTGACGCGGGTGTTGAAATAGCGGCTTGAGAGGCCCTTGAGCTTGTCAATGAGCTGCGTGCCTTGGGTGCTGGGGATTTGATGGGAGAAGAGCAGGCTGTCGATGAGCAGACGTAGCTCGCTGTCCTCGAACTCGCGGTTGATGTACCAGTCGCTGGCGATGACCTCGATGGTGCCGTCCTTGGTGCGCCGCTTTGTCTCTGAGTACCCAATGTCGTAGCCAAAGTCGATGAGGTTCATGAGGTTGCGCTTGACCGCCTTGCGTTCCACGGTCATCTGGTGCTCGGACTCAAGCAGGTTGACGATCTGCTTTTGCGTGAGGCGGTGCTCGCTGTTGGTGTGTTTGCGCAGAATGTCGAGGATGTTGAGGGTCAGCATCTTCTTGGGCGGTATGGTGTACATGACAGGCCTCTCGTGTCTCTTTGCGCTGTGCAGGGCAGTGGTGCGGCGTCCTGCGCGGTCTCTGGCGCTTGCAGGGTGCCGCCGCCGCAACCGTTATACCGACAAAGGGTTCACCGCTGCAAAGTGACAGGCGCAGTAGTGGCCAGGCGCCACTTCTTTAAAGGGGGGCGTCTCCTGGGCGCAGAGGTCCTGCGCGATGGGGCAGCGAGTGCGAAAGCGGCAGCCGGAGGGGGGGTTGATGGGGGAGGGCGGGTCGCCTTGAAGCAGGATGCGGTGACGCTGCTTCTGCTTCTCGGGGTCGGGCACGGGGATGGC
>JAITNB010000028.1 GCA_031290695.1 Coriobacteriales bacterium
TCTTGACTGGCACAAACGCGTTTAAGCGAGAGCTGAGCCGAAGTGTTGCCTACCGAAGCCCTGAGTTCGTCGGACGTACCGTCGGCCACCACTTTGCCATGGTCGAGAACCATGACCAACAGTGTTAAATTAGGTACTGACATAACTTAACACTGTTAAATAGTCACGCCAACTGTTATAATCAAAAAATGATGAACGATACTTTGGGTTCTTTGAGCGCCCGCCAACTTGAGATCATCAATGCCGCTATCGCGCTTTTGAGCGAGAAGGGGCTGAACGACCTGTCCTTGCGCGACATAGCCAAGAAGCTGGGGGTACAGGCCCCCGCCATCTATTGGCACTTCAAAAACAAGGCCGCGCTCATCGACTATATGGCCGAGAACATCCTGCAACAGGAGTTTGCCCAGCTCCAGCCGCGCCCAGAGCACGAGCCGTGGGAGGGCTGGTTTATCGCCCAGGGCGTGCGTCTACGCAAGGCGATGCTTGCCTACCCCGACGGCGGGCGCGTGGTGGCCGGTGCGCACCTGTTTCCCGCCGTGACACTGGGCCGGTTCATGGAGAACGCGCTTGTCTCCCTTGAGAGCGCGGGCGTAAACCTACAAGCCGCCACCCACATCCTCATAACCACGACGCGCTACACCTTTGGCTACGTTATCGAGGAACAGGCGGACCAAAACGCGGGCACCCTGCCCGTTGGCCTGCCCCGGGGGCCCCACGACGTCGAGCCGTTCCCCATCCTGTATAAGGCCCTCAAGAGCCTTGACGCTGTGAGCAACGACGAGGCGTTTGTTGTTGGGCTTGAGTATATCGTCGCCGGCAGCTCGGGCCGGGCTCGATGATGAGCAAGAGCCACGAGGGGATAAGCCCGGGAGGGCAGGGCGCGCAGGATGCCCAGAGCGACGCCGCGCAGGGTTCGCAGGGCTCGCAGGGCGTCCAGTCGATCGAGCGTGTGCTGGACATCATCGAGGCGCTCTCGACCGAGCAGGAGGGCCTGGGGGTCTCGGAGCTTTCGCGTCGCATCGGGCTCCATAAGAGCACCACGCACCGCCTGCTCTCGACCCTTGTTCGCCGTGGCTATGTCGCCCGCAGTGACAGCGGCTGCTATCGGGTGGGGCTCAAGCTCATCGAGACGGTGAGTTATTACATAAACAGCCTGGAGCTCCAAACCGAGGCGCGCCCGTATATCGCGCAGATCACCACCGAGCTTGGGCTCACCGCGCACCTTGGCGTCCTTGAGGGCGACCAGGTTGTCTATATCGAGCGTATGGATGTGTTCTCGGGCATCAAGCTGTATTCACAGATTGGCCTGCGTATGCACGCCTACTGCTCCTCGCTCGGTAAATGCCTGCTCTCCGGGTTTAGCCGGCCACAGCTCGAGAAGGTCATGGCCGACTGTAGCTTTAACAAGTTCACGCCCCACACGCTTTCTTCCCTCGACGAGCTGTACACGGCGCTCAAGGAGGTTCGCGTGCGCGGATGGGCGATGGACAACCTCGAGTACAGCCTAAACAACCGTTGCATCGGCGCGCCCATCTACGACTACCGTGGTGAGATAATCGCCGCCATAAGCGCCAGCGGCCCTCCAACAACCCTTACGGAGGACCGCATCACCGAGGTCGCCGCGTACGTGAGGGACAAGGCCCTCGCCATCTCGCGCTCCATCGGCTATAGGGAGTGAGGGCGCGCTCCTCCCCTACACCAGGTTCTTCAACACGATGGTCTTGACGCGGGTCATCTCCTCGAAGGTGCTCATAACGCCCTCGGTACCCAGGCCGCTGTGCTTCCAGCCGCCAAAAGGCATCTCGAATGAGCGAAAGAAGCTCGCACCGTTGATAACGGCACCGCCGGCCTCCATCTGAGAGGCCACCTTCCAGGCCCGTTTGTAATCGCGTGAGAAAACGCAGCTCGAAAGCCCAAAAATGGACTGGTTTGCTATCTCGACCGCCTCGTCGTCACTGTCAAACCCGATGATAGGCACTACCGGGCCAAAGATCTCGAGGTCGATGGCGACATCGGCGGTCTTTGGCACGTCGGCGATAACCGTCGGCTCAAAATAGGCGCCGTTGCGGTTCCCGCCCAGGACGATGCGGCCGCCCTGCTCAACGGTGAGCCTTACTTCCTCCTCGACCTTGATGGCCGCCTTCTCGCTGATAAGACAGCCTATCTGCGTCTCGTCCTTTGCGGGGTCGCCAAAGCGCTGGCGCTTGATGCGCTCGACCGCCTTCTGCGTAAACTCCTCCTTGACGGAGTTGTGCACGATAAAGCGCTTGCTCGCGCAGCAGACCTGTCCGGTATTGTACATACGGCCCCAGATCATCTCTTCGACCGCGCAATCAACATCGCCGTCCTCAAGCACGATAAAGGCGTCGTTGCCGCCAAGCTCCAGCGCGGTCTTGGTGAGGTTCTTCGCTGCGGCCTTTTGGGTGGAGATGCCCACCTCGGTGCTGCCGGTGAGCGTGACAAGCCCCACGCGCGGGTCGTTAACAGCCACTGCCTTAACAGGGCCGGGAGCGGTAAGGCACTGGGCAACGCCTGCGGGCAGCCCCGCGTCGAGGAGCATCCCGGTGAGGCGCAGCAGGGTGAGCGGGTTGTCAGACGAGGGCAGAATGAGGGGGGCGTTGCCCATCATGAGCGCCGGGGCGACCTTCTGGTCAAAGAGGTCACAGGGGAAGTTGAACGGGATGATGCAGACCACCACGCCTAGGGGCTCGCGGGTCACAAGCTGGAGGTTCGCGGCCTGTCCGGCCTCTGTCCCCGCCGGGATGATCTTCTCATAGAAGTGCTTGGCGTGCTCGATAAAGCCCGAGAAGCCAATGGCGATGTTGCCTATCTCCGCACGGGCCTCGGTAATGGGCTTGCCGTTCTCGGCACTGAGGGTCTGCGCGAGGCTCTCGCTGTTCTCTGCCACGATGCCGAGGAAGCGGTTGAGAATGGCCGCACGCTCAAAGACGGGGACCTTGGCCCACTCCTTCTGGGCGCTCAC
>JAITNB010000035.1 GCA_031290695.1 Coriobacteriales bacterium
TGGGAGTAGGGCGCTGCGTAACGAGCGGGGGCAGATGGTCGTTGAGCTGGCGGTATGTCTGCCGGTGCTGCTGGCGGTCTTTGGGGTCGTTATCAACCTCATGGTCTACTTCGATGCCTGTGCGCGTTTTGACCGGGTGGCAGCCGAGGCGGTGCGTTTGCATGCGGTATCGCCGAGCAGTGGCTATGAGACTGATGAGCGCGCATTGACGGTGCAAGGGGAGATTCAAGATGCATTTGTTGAGGAGGAAGAGTATATCAGCATCGAGGTGACTGGTGAGGCACGCACGGATTCTTACGTGCCTTTGGCCGATAGCGCTGTGATGCTGTCGCCCTACCTTGAGACGTATGTATGCGAGATGTGCTTCTACCCGCCGTTCCCCTTTAGCAACAACGGCTCGTTCTTTGGGATCGAGTTCTCGGGGCTGGTACATCACCGCTTCTACACCGTTGACCCCTATAGGCCGGGGGTGCTCTTTTGAAGCGGACGGCCATCATCACGCCGCTGGTATTCCTGGGCCTGTTCATGGTGTTGGGCTTTCAACAGTGCGAACAACAACGGGCCTTGGCCCCTCGGCCGGTTGATTACCTCATAGGTTGGGAGGCACCTGCCGGCGAGGACCCCTTGCATATCGTCTCTGACGGGCTCGCTCTTGCGGGGGTCTCTGCCGATGGGCGCATCGTAGGCTACACCACCGAGGAGTCACCGGCGTACGCGGCGATGGCCGTCGACCAGGCGCTCCGCGCACAGGGATGGGCGCCCATCGACGGCAACGGCCAGGGCATCGTGGGCTTCACACGCTCCAGCGCCGCGGCACAGGGACAGGCGACCTATGCCCTGCTTATGTTCACGCAGATCTCATCAGGCACCTCGGTTGTTGCGGAGCTGATGTAGGATGGGAGCGTCCTTCGTATTCAGGCTCGCGGTCTCCCACTTTCAGCGCATCAGGGGCCTTTTAGACAGCAAGGTATGTGCGCAGGGCGAGGTGTTGGTCCTCACCGCCTGCAACAGCATCCACACCTTTGGTATGCGCGGGCCGCTCGATGTCGCGTTCATGGATGCAGAGGGCAGGATACTCGCAGCCCATCGCGCCGTCCCGCCCAGCCAACTCCGCGCCTGCCGCAAAGCTGCCTGCACCCTTGAGCGCCGAGCGCGCACTGATGAGGCCTGGTTCATGCCGGGCGAGACCGTAGGATTGACCGTAGGATTGTCGATGGTAAAGCGAGGTTCAAAAACATGAAGGCCTGCCCCAACTGCAACAGCACCACCTTTGACGACATGGAGGTATGCTACGGCTGCCTGCACCATTTTGACCGCCCGCCCAAGCCTCTGCCTGTTGATGGGCCGGGAGGGCTTGCCCTCGCACGCTTTAAAGTGGCGCTCGCAAACCTGTTTGTCTACGAGGCCGTTTTGCGCAAGACCGAGGGCGCGCTGCTTACCGTGGGGTGCGCCCGCAACAACAGCATCGTCGTCCCTCAGGGCGAGGTCGCCCGCCACCAGCTCGACATCTTCTTCTCCCAGGGGCAGATATGGGCCGAGCGCAAGGGCGTTCCCGAAGCCGGTATAGACGGCATCCCTTTTACCGGGACCCGCAGCATCAAAAGCGGCGCCCAACTCAACGTAGGCGATGCAACCATCACCCTGGTCTCCGGCTGATGCCCCCGCAGCACCACCCATAACAGGGAGCCGGGTACAACAAGATAAGCCCCTGCCTCATCGGGACGGGCTTATCTTGCTGCGTTGACGAGCTGTTGTTTACGCGCCGGGAGGCTTAGGGGCACCGGGAGCTTTGGGAGCACCAGGAGCACCGGGCATTCCGGGAGGCTTGGGCATTCCGGGGGCGCCAGGGGCGCCGGGAGCACCAGGCATTCCGGGGGCGCCAGGCATGATGGGGGCCTCAAAGCCACACTGGGAGCATTTGGTGGCAGTCCCCGGGTTCTTTGCTCCACACTCAGGGCAGGTCATATCCATGTCGATTGATGCCGGTCTAAAGCACATGTTGTCGTTCTCCTCTCGGTCCGTTCACCTGAGCCGACGAATCCTACCTGCCCTGGGTGGCAGATGGTTAGCCTTAACCGTCGGTTCCAATAAAAAGTTTAGGCGAAGTGCCAGAAGAAATCTCCCTCATAATAGATGAATCTTTATAACAATCTAATACTAATTTGCTTATTTTGGCAGATTTGAGGCCTAAGGCCTCCTCTCCAGCCAGGGTGTTTGAACGTGGGGGTGTAGAACCATGGGCCCTACACCCCCGTTCCAGGCTCAGGCCGGCATCACCTCGCAGAGCCCCTCCTTGAAGGGAGGGAAGCCGCTGATGGGGTCGAAGTCCCGGGATACCAGCTCGTTGACATTGGCCTGGTGCCAGCCGTGGAACATGTCAATCATGCCGGGGCGTACGATATTTGTCACCTCGAGCTTCGCGACGATGCCAACCGCGTTGACCGGCGAGTTTATCCGCACCATCTGCCCCTCCTCAAGGCCGCGTGCCTGTGCGTCAATACGGTTGAGGCGCACCACGGGCTCGGGCATGAACTGGTTGAGCCAGGGCAGGTCGCGCTCCTTGGAGTGCGTGTAGAAAGGCACCCGTGAGCCGGTGTTGAGCACCAACGGGAACCGTGTGGCCAGCTCGGGCGTCGCAACGGGGCTTTGCAGGGGCTCCACATAGCTGGGCAGCGGGTCAAAGCCGTGCGAGCGGAGGATCTCCGAGGAAAACTCCACCTTGCCGGTGGGTGACGAGAAGCCCGGTTGCCCGTCTGCCCGTAGCAGCCCCAGCTCGTATTTCTTCGACTGGGGGCCGTTCTTGAGCGGTATCTCGTAGCCGTCGGGCGACAACGCGCGCAGTTCTTCGAGGGTGGGCGGGTCCTCAGCGCCGCAGGTGCGCAGGATCTCCCGCAGGCAGTTCTCGTCGGCGAGCGCGCCGCCGCCCCAGAACTCCTCGGTGAATCCCAGCGCGCAGCCCAGGTCGCAGCAGATGCGGTAGTCGCTGCGCGCCTCGCCGGCGGGCGGCACGATGGCCTCACGTAGGAACAGCTTGCGCCCAAATATCGTAAGCGGTGCCGAGCGCTCAAACGACATTGCCACCGGTAACAGCATGTCTACATAGTCGTGCGTCCAAGGGTTGTCGCGAAAGTCGCAGGCCACCACAAAGTCCATGGCCTTGAACGCCTCCTGGTAGAGGTGCGACTGGGGCCACATCATCGTGTTGCCGCCCATCATCAGGCAGGCGCGCAATTGTCCGTCCTTCACATACTCGGGGAGCATGTTGAGCTGCGTGCTGCCCTGTTGGTCGGTGTATGCCCACACGGGGAAGTAGGCGCGGTCGACGCGCAGGTGGTCCAGTGTGGGCAAGAGCTCGCGGGAGCGGGCGAACCCAAAGCTGCCCCACCACTCGTCAAAGTCCAGAGGCTCGTCCTCGATGGTGTGCCCGCCCGGCACATCAAGGCTGCCGGTGAGCGGCACCAGCAGCATGATGGCCCGATAGTTGTTCACGCCGTTGCTGTGATGGGGAAAGGCCGACGCGCTCTTGCAGGTGATGGGCCCCTTGAGCTTGATCAGCAGCTCTGCCGCTTCCCTCACCAGCTCGACCGGTACACCGCATATCTCCGCGGTGCGCTCGGGCGGGTACTGTGCGCAGAGCTGCGCGTACTCTGCAAAGCCATGGGCCCACTTCTCGATGAACTCCCGGTCATAGGCATCGTTGGCGATGAGCTCGTTGGCGAAGCACAGGGCAAGCGCGCCGTCGGTGCCAGGGCGTATCTGCAGGTGGATGTCGGCGAAGTTCTGCGTCGTGGGCGTGACGCGGGGGTCGACGACAATATAGCGTACCGAGCCCTTCTCCTGCGTCGTCTTCATCTTGTCGTAGCTAAACGGTGCCGACCAGCCGGGGTTATTGCCCCAGATGATGCAGACCTTGGTCTTCTCGGGATGAGGCCCCTGGCCAACCGAGAGCGAGGTGGCCGTATGCCACTCCGGCCCCAGGATGAGCTTCCAAGTGAGCTCGGTGGCCTTGAAGCACGTGGAGCTCTCGGTACCCATATGCGGCGAGCCAAACGTGAAGGCCAGCCGTTGCAGTGCCGAGCGCGGCTCCTTGGGGTCGCCGGTCATGAACAGCACCTTCTCGGCGCCGTATTCGTCCTTGATCGCGTTAAACCGCGCTGCTATCTCGGCCAGGGCCTCGTCCCAGCCAACACGCTCCCATTGGCTGCGCTGCCCTTTGGGGTTGGTGCGCCGCTGCGGGTACAGCACGCGCGTGGGGTCGTAGAGGTCCTGCGCCGACGAGACGCCCTTAGCGCACAGCAGGTTGTTGTTGTAGCGGTCGCGCCGCTCCAGCCGGTACACCTTGTCGTCCTTGACCCAGGCCTTGATGCCGCAGTGCGGCCCGTGGTTGCACATGATGCAGTGACTGTACCGATACGCCCCCGCCTCGTCGCCAAAGGCAGGTAAAGCTGCGCGCAGGACCGTGCCGCTTGCCGCCGCACCCGCCCCAACTGCCGTGAGCATCTGTAGGAAGCGCCGTCGTGTGAGCTGTGCCATTATTCAACACCACCTTTCGTCTTGTGTGTGCGGTACCACACGCCGCCTCCCACCGCTGCGGCCGCAACGAGCGCACCAGCGGCAACAGGCGCAAGCGGTATACCCGGCTGTGCCTTGACGCCGTGAGCTTCCTGCTCCTCGTTGCCAAGGGCGTGTGCGCGCACGGCGTCCATCAATCCGGCAGGCACCAGGGAGCGGGACATCCCTGCGGGCAGCACGTAGTACATGCTGGTTAGGTCAAGGTGTGTCGCGTCATGGGTGTCCAGGTAGGCTGTGATCGTGCTCTCAGGGTCGTCAAGGTCGCCAAAGATACGGCATTGCCCGGGACAAAGGGAGCTGCACACGGGCTGCTCGCCCGCAGTGATACGCCCGTAACAGAGCGTGCATTTCTCCACAATATCAAGGCGCTGTGAGCTTTCTTCCTCTCCAGGCATGACGGTTTTCTCAAAACTCGTCACGTCGTCTGTTACGAGGTACCGTTGCTGGTAAGGGCATGCGCGAGCACAGGCCCCACAGCCGTCGCAGACCTCGTAGTCTACCAGTACCGGTCCCTCGTCTGTCTTGTAGGTCGCGTCGTGGGGGCACACGGCGACACACGGGGGGTCGTCACAGTGGTTGCACATCCTCGACACATAGCGCTGATGGGCATCGGGGTACTCACCCCATTCAACATACCCGAGCCTGTTGTAGTCGACGCCCGGGCGGGTGCCGTAATACTGCTTGCAGGACACCACACACGAATAGCATCCGATGCAGCGCTCTAGGTCGATGAGCATTCCAAATCGTGGCATGGCCTTCTCCTTTCTTGTTTGTGTATGCGGCCAAGCCCTGATACTAGATACGCGCCCACTCAAGCACTATCGTATGAATCCGGTTTTCCTTCCGTCTCCTGTCATATGATTCCCATGATAGTGGCGTTTCTGCCGCCTTATGCCTGACGTGGGGCGGCCGGCAGCTTCGCTAAAGCTTTTTTTGCTACCTTCTGCGTACAAGGTCAAGCAGGAGGTTGGGGATGGAATGGTCAGGGCAAGGCGGCTATGGTCGTTGCAGAGCCAGTTACGCAGCGTCACGCTGGCAGACGCGCTCAATCTCAGGGTCGTGGGGTTCGCCTTCATCTGTGCCTGGGCGCTCATCGTATTCTTTAGCACGCTGATACATTACTCGAGCCGCAGCGGCATCGCCCATCTCAACACCACGAAGGCCTTCGCTGCTGTTGGGATGGTCCTGATCCTGTGTGCAGCTGCGTCCTTCTCCGCATGGTTTGAGGGGCTTGTGCGCAAACGCCTGTTTCGGCTTGTTCTGCCCTGTGTGCTCGCGGCATCGACGGTGTTCCTCACCCTTGTTGAGGCTGGGCTGTTCATGCAGCCGTGGTGCCTTATTGCAAGCCTCATCGTTGGCGTGTGCCTTGCGCTGTTGCTCATACTTTGGGGGGAGGTGTTCATGCGGCTGGAGCCGGCGCGCTGTGCGGTTGCCGTTATGGCCGCCCTTCCCCTCGCCGCGCTTATCGTCCCTGTTGTCACCGTCATGCCGCCGCTCATCGCCCTCTCCCTTACCGCGCTGCTGCCACTGGTGTCCTGGCTTGTTGTGGAGCGTGACCTGCGTAGGCCTTTGGGCGGGCAGGGGCAGGCTCACACGAGGATGAGGCAGAGGCACTTCCTCGTGCGTGCGGCTGTATCGGCGGCGTTCATGGGGCTTGCCCAGGGGGTTATGTATGCCGTGTTCCTCACCGTTGGCCCCGTATGGGACGGCGGCGCCTACGAATGGGTGTTCCTCGCGGCGGCGCTGCTCTCCGTCGTTGTCATAAGCGCCACCCTGCTCTCACGCCAGGCCGCAGACTACGGACTGGCCTTTCGCCTTGTGCTCTGTGTGTTGGCAGTTGGCTTCCTGCTGCTCCCGCTCCTGGGCGGCGCGCTGCTGTCTGGCGACGGTTTGGGCATCTCAGGCGCCCCCAACAGCAACGCCACTGGGGTAACCGGGGTGCTTGGCGAAGGAGGGGTGTTCTGCGCCAGCACCCTTGCCTTTATGGGGTACTGTGTGGTGCGCCTATTTGCCTGGATTGTCATCACGCGTGTGGCACAGGCCTACCAGCTCTCGGCCGTTGTCGCCTTTGGCTACGGCATCGGGGCGGTACTGGCAGGCGACCTCGCGGGCTATGTCCTTGGTAACATGCTGCTTGCTACCGGTGTGCTTGCGGCCCCGTGGCTGCACCTGATGTCCTGTATCGCGGTATGCACGCTGTTCTTCTCCTACCTCTTTATCTTCGACTCACGCGGCGTCATGCGCCTCACCTCTGCGAGCAACAGCAGCGAGGGCGACCGGCATCCCTTTAGAAACCGCTGTGAGGAGGTCGCCCATAACTACCGTCTTACGCAGCGGGAGCAGGAGATACTGGTCCTCCTGGCAAAGGGCCGGTCCCTCCCTCGCATCCAACAGGAGCTCCATGTGTCGGCAGGAACCGCGAACACCCATCAGAGCAGGATCTACCGCAAGCTTGGCATACACGACCGCCAGGAACTCCTCGACCTCATCGAGGACCTGCCCACACACGGTTCTTGACGCGGGCGACTATCATGCCAAACTGTTGAAGCTCGGAGGCGGGAGACGGGTAAGTGTCTTGCAAATGATTTGAACGATAACTCGCCAAACACAACTAAAAAACCATCTATTTGGCGAGTTATTGTCAAGCAATGTTATCATTTGGTAGACTCTCATACTCAAGTCGTTTAGAGTAAATATTGGCTAAATGCACCGATAAATAGCCAGATTCTTGCACAACAGAAATCTCCATGTTATCATTGATTCAAATATATAACTCGCCAAATACAACTAAAAAACCATCTATTTGGCGAACTATCACAACCGAAAGGCACACACCATGAAGATAATCGGCAGAGAAGCGGAACAAGAAGCCCTGAAACGTTATCGGGATTCAGGCACTCCAGAGTTCCTTGCAATCTATGGAAGAAGACGCGTGGGGAAGACCTTTCTCATACGCGAGTTCTTCAATGACGAGTTCGCCTTCCAGCTTACGGGCGTCTCCAACGGGAAGAAAGAAGAACAGATCGACTATTTTAACAAGGCGATGAGAAAATATGGTAAGGGCTCATATACAGCGATTAATACATGGAGTGATGCCTTTGACCAGCTTATCCATTTGCTTGAGCACTCCAAATCAAAAGGAAGACAGATAATCTTCCTCGATGAGCTGCCTTGGCTTGACACCCCAAAGTCCGGCTTCCTCTCCGCACTGGAGCATTTCTGGAACAGTTGGGGGTTCGCACACCCCCAGGTCTTTCTCATCGTGTGTGGCTCTGCTACCTCTTGGATAATCAGGAGGGTTCTCAGGAACCGTGGCGGCCTACATAACAGGGTGACGCGCAGGATGAGGCTTGAGTCCTTTACGTTGGCAGAGTGCGAGCAGTTTTTTATCGACCGATACATGGACTACGACAGAAAAACTCTTGCGGAATGCTACATGGTCTTTGGCGGCGTACCCTTTTACCTCAGCTTATTTGAAGGGGGGCTAAGCCTTGCCCAAAACGTGGATGCCCTGTGCTTTGCGAAGAATGCGGCTCTTGCAGATGAGTTCGAGGAACTGTTTTCGTCACTCTTTAAAAACGCTGGTATGCATATGAGCATCGTGGAAGCCCTCGCCCAAAAGAAGAAGGGACTCACCAGGGACCAGGTCATAAAGGCTGCTAACACCACGTCGGGCGGCGGTCTCACCTCGGTGCTTGATGAGCTGGAGCAGTCTGGTTTCATACAGGTCTATCAGGACTACTCGGGAAAATCAGGCAGGTATTGCTACCAGCTCGTAGACTTCTTCTCGCTGTTCTATCTTACCCATATGAAGGCCAGGCGCAGCAACGACCGTCATTACTGGTCCAACAACAACGGGAAGCCGTCCCTTCACGCATGGAGCGGCTATGCTTTCGAGCTGGTCTGCCTTGTCCATGAGCAGCAGATCAAACAGGCGCTGGGCATTGCTGGTGTCTCAACCAGCACTTTTTCCTGGCGAAGCAGAGAGTCACAGCCTGGCGCGCAGATAGACCTGCTCCTTGACCGCAGCGACAATGTCATCAACCTCTGCGAGATCAAGTTCTGCAAGGGCGAATTCGCTATCGACAAAGCATATGGGCAAACCCTCTGCAACAAACGTGAGGCGTTTGGCCGTGAGAGCCATACAAGAAAAACCATACATATGACTATGATCACCAGCTATGGCCTCAAGCAAAACGCCTACAGCAACATCATCCAATCACAACTGACCCTCGACGACATCTTCAAACCCGCAGTGTAGGG
>JAITNB010000020.1 GCA_031290695.1 Coriobacteriales bacterium
TCCGGATAACGCTTGCTCCCTACGTATTACCGCGGCTGCTGGCACGTAGTTAGCCGGAGCTTCTTCTGTAGGTACCGTCATAATCTTCCCTACTGAAAGCGGTTTACAACCCGAAGGCCGTCATCCCGCACGCGGCGTTGCTGCGTCAGGCTTTCGCCCATTGCGCAAAATTCCCCACTGCTGCCTCCCGTAGGAGTCTGGGCCGTGTCTCAGTCCCAATGTGGCCGGTCGGTCTCTCAACCCGGCTACCCATCATCGCCTTGGTAGGCCATTACCCCACCAACTAGCTAATGGGACGCGAGCCCATCTTCTGTCGTATGCGCTTTCCCGCCTCTCCCATGCGAAAGAGACGGAGTATCCGGTATTAGCACGAGTTTCCTCGGGTTATCCCAGAACAGAAGGTAGGTTGCTCACGTGTTACTCACCCGTTCGCCACTCTATATACCCCCGAAGGGGCTTTAATCGTTCGACTTGCATGTGTTAAGCACGCCGCCAGCGTTCATCCTGAGCCAGGATCAAACTCTCCGTTTAAAAACAACCCTGAGGTTGTCTCAGTTAAGTTTGAATCTTGGTTTTAATTTTGTCATCGCAGTCGTATCCTTCTGTGAATCGTACTGCATTGACGGGTTCTCACTTGGCTTTTCTTACATCACAATATCCAGTTTTCAAGGTGCTCGAAACTACTCCTAGCAAACAGAAGTCGGACTCAAAATGCCGTCCGATTCTCCCGGTCGTCAAGCGCTATATGCCGTATCGGTGCGCAAGACGCGAAGAGATATACTACCTATATCCCCCACTCGTGTCAAGAAGAATCTTTGAGAAAGTCCAAATAATCTGTGCTAGTGGCGCCCGTTTGGCGCGAGCTGTATATATTACCCTAAAAAGCGCCGCCAAACAATAGTACAATGACAAGAAACCGTAAATATTTTTTGGGAGAACTGGCCATGACAGACGCAACGCGCACCATCCAGGATAAGCTTGGGCTTCTCCGCAGTTCTTTGAGGGAGCTTGGGAGTGTTGCCGTGGCATTTAGCGGCGGAGTCGATTCGACGTTCCTGCTGCAGGTAGCCTACGAGGAGCTTGCACACAAGGCGGTGGCGGTGACTGCCCGGTCATGCTCGTTTCCGCAACGCGAGCTTGACGAGGCGGTGGCATTTTGTGCGGGGCGGGGCATCGCGCAGGTGGTGGTCGAGTCTGAGGAGCTTGAGATCGAGGGGTTCGAGCACAACCCGCCCAACCGTTGCTACCTGTGCAAGAGCGAGCTGTTTGAGAAGGTCGCGGCTGTGGCGCGCGAGCGAGGGCTGGCGCACGTTGCTGATGGGTCGAACGTCGATGACGAGGGCGATTACCGGCCGGGGCTTGCCGCGCTGGCCGAGCGGGGCGTCGTGAGTCCGCTGCGCGCGGCGGGGTTGGGAAAGGACGAGATACGGGCGCTGTCAAGGGAGCTGGGGCTGCCCACCTGGGACAAGCAGTCGTTCGCGTGCCTGGCGTCGCGGTTTCCCTATGGGGAGCATATCACGGTGGCGGGGTTGAGCCGTATCGACCAAGCGGAGCAGTTCCTTTTGGATATGGGGCTGCGGCAGGTACGCGTGCGCACACATGGCGACGTGGCGCGCATCGAGTGTGACGAGGCAGGCCGGGTACTGCTGGAGGACGCTGCGGCGCGTGAGCGGGTGCATACGGCACTGGTGGGGTATGGGTTCACCTTTGTGGCACTTGACCTGTTAGGATACCGCACCGGCTCGATGAACGCGACCTTGTGACCGGTACCAGTTGTGTATCAGGACAAAGGGACGGTACCTTTTTGTCCCCCGCTACGCTGTTGAGGCCCTCGACACAGCTCACAGGGCCGAGCCTTTGAAGTCACCGCCTACTACTACCAGGACATCGCCCTCGAAGGAATAGCTTTCGGAGAAGATGACGCGGCCATAGCCGAGGCGGGTGCGGATGTCGTTTGCGGCGGCCTCGATGGCATCCTTGTTGTAGACGATGAGCGTCTCGTCATAGACGGAGGCGTTGGTGTTGCCTATCTCGCCTTGGCGGTAGCCGGCCAATGCAAGCATGTCGGAGACGGCGGTCGCCGCCCCTGCTATCCCCCATCCATTGCGCACCGCGACGAGGTAATCGCCGGTGTTGACGGCTGCAGCGGCATCGGCACCGATGTTGTCGGTGACGGCGCGTTGCTTGGGCTTGTAGGAGTCGGGGATGACGCCTGCCTGCACGTCGTCAACGTCGGGGAGCTCGCCGGCATCGATGGCCGCCATCAACTGCTGCCACTGTGCCGTATAGGTCATCTCGTATGATATTTCATCCTTTGTCTCGCCGTATGACGGCACGGTGTAGGTATGGATGTCGCTTTCTTGCAGCCCCTGCATCGAGCTGGCGATGGAGACGAGCTCGAGTGCGTCGAAGTTGGTGAAGCTTATCTGCGCCATGGTTGTCACCGACCCGGCGATGGTCACAGGATCGGCTGCCAGAACCTGCTTCGCAAGGGCCTGCAGGAAGGTACGCTGGTTGGCCTGGCGCTGGTAGTCGCCCAGGTCGAAGACCTTGCGTGAGCGGCAGAACACCAGGGCCTGGTCGCCGTTGAGCAGCTGGTACCCCTCATAGATGTCCAGCCCTCCGGCCTCGTCGTCGCCGATGATCTCAACGGGGACGTCCACCCAGACGCCTCCCAATGAGTTGACCACATCCCTGAACCCATCGAAGTTGACCTGTATGAAGCCGGCAAGCTCGACGCCGGCGAACTTCGAGACGGTCTCAATGCACAGGCGCGGCCCGTTCATATCCTCTTCGCCGTCCTCGTGCAGGTACTCGCCGATGGCGTATGCAGCATTGATCTTCTGGGGGCCCCACCCGCCTATGTCGGCGACATAGGTGTCGCGGGGGATGGAGACGAGCACTGCGGTACGGTTCCCCGGGTCTATGCGCGCCAGTATAAGGGTGTCGGTACGCGGCAGGTCGTCGGGACGGTCATCGGTACCCATGAGGAGCATGTAGAAGGGGTCCTCCGGCTTTGCGCGGTCGTACAGGACGTCGTTGATGCTTCCGAGGTCGATTGTGCCGACCCCCGAGGGAGGCTTATGCAGCTCCATGTTGAGGTAGAAAATAAACCCCGCCACCCCTGCGGCCACTGCGACAAGGATAGCCGCGAGACCGATGGAGAAGCCGGCAAGCACACGCTTACGGTTGGCCCGCTTGCGTCGCTGCTTGGAGTAATTGTCCTCGGATGCCGTGCGCGAATAGCGGTTGACCTCGGGGTTCGAGCGCGAGCGCGCCGAGACTAAGTTGATATTCTGTGGCTTAAGGGTCTTGCTGCCTGGCCGCATGCGCCTCGACTGTGTTGACATATGTGAAGAACTCCCATTCGCTTCTTGCCTTCGTACTGCGATTAAACTATGGCCGATAACCGCAAAAAGCTCGTTTTTGTCATAACTTGATAAGTATAAAGGATAATACCCTTAAAGCCAAACGTGCCCGTATGTTTGCATATCGTCACAAAAGCGACATCATGTCACGCTTCGCGGGTAATGTTGGCGCCCAGGGAGCGTAGTTTGTCGACAAAGCCCTCATAGCCGCGGTCGATGTGCTCCACGCCGCTCACGACGGTCTTGTCGTCTGCGACCAGGCCGGCAAGCACCAGGGCCGCCCCGGCTCGCAGGTCGGGCGAGGCAACCGGCGCTCCCGAGAGCTTGCGTACCCCGTTGATAAGGGCGCGGTGGCCCTCGATGCGGATGTCGGCGCCCATGCGAGCAAGCTCCCCGGTGAATACGAAGCGCTTCTCAAAGACGTTCTCGGTTATGATGCTCGACCCCTGCGCAATGGCATCGAGCACCATAAACTGCGCCTGGAGGTCGGTGGGAAATCCGGGGTACGGCAAGGTCTGGATGTCGACCGGTTGAAAGGGGCCCGTGTGGGAGATGGTTATCGAGTTGTCGCCAGTCTCAAGCGTGCAGCCCATCGAGCGGAGCTTCGCGACGGGCAGGTCGAGGTGGCAGGGGTTGATGCCCTGCAAGGTGAGGGGGCCTCCACACAGCGCGCCTGCCACCAGAAAGGTCCCGGCCTCGATACGGTCGCCCACCGTATGGTAGCCCTGCGCAGGGCCAAGGGCCGTAACGCCCTCGATCTCGATGACCGAGGTCCCTGCGCCCTCGATATGGGCGCCCATGCACACGAGGCAGTTGGCGAGGTCGACGATCTCTGGCTCGCGCGCGGCATTGTCGATGGTAGTCGTCCCACATGCCTTGACGGCCGCCAGCATGAGGTTCTCGGTCGCACCCACACTGGGAAAGCCGAGGGACACCGAGGCGCCCTTGAGCCCCTGGGGGGCCGAGGCGTTGATGTAGCCGTGATCGACCGCGAACTTGACGCCCAGTGCCTCAAGCCCCTGTATGTGCATGTCGAGCTTGCGCTCACCTATCTGGTCTCCCCCCGGCATGGCGACCCGCGCCCGGTTAAACCGCCCAAGCAGGGGACCCAGCACCACGATGGAGGCACGTATGCGCCCCATGAACTCGTAGGGGGCCTCGATGCTGTCGGCCTTTGAGGTATCGATGGTGACGCGATGGCCGTCAAAGGCAACCGTGGCGCCCAGTTTGCGCAGCACGTCGCCCATAAGTGCGACGTCCGAGATGAGGGGGGCGTTCTCGATGGTGGTCACACCCTCGGCCAGAAGCGACGCGGCCATGAGTTTGAGCACAGAGTTCTTGGCACCGGCTATGCGCACGGTGCCAAGGAGCGGATTGCCTCCGCGGACTATGATGGATTCTTCGCTCAACGCTCTCCTACTTGCGTGTGGCAAGGTCCTCAAGATGCTGTTGCCAGGCAATCTCCTCGCGTAAGAAGGCCGCCTGTGGGTCGCCCTCGCCCAACGCAGCAAGCCTCTGTTCGTTGAGCGCGATGCGCTCGCGGGAGAGGGCTATATCAACAGTGGAGACATCGATGGCGCGGCTCGCCAGGACGACGACCTTGCGTCCGTCGGCCTCGATATAGCCGCCGGAGACAGCAAAGCGCGCCGGCTCGTCGCCCATCTGCGGCTTGACCCGCACTTCTCCCTTGCCCAAGGTACTCATAAAGGGGGCGCAGCGGTACATGATGCCTATCTCGCCCTCTGCGGCCGGTGCCGCAACAAAATCTGCCTCGCCGGAGAAGAGCATACTCTCGGGGGTCACTATCTCGCAGACCATCGTTCCTGGCATTGATCTACCCCTTTAGCGTCTCGGCGGCCTCGTATACCTCTTCGATGGCGCCTTTGTAGCGGAAGGCCTGCTCGGGGATGTCGTCGCATTCGCCGTCGATGATGGCAGCGAAGGAGCGCACGGTGTCCTCAAGCTTGACATACTTGCCGGGGTTGCCGGTGAATACCTCGGCCACGTGGAAGGGCTGGCCCAGGAACTGTTGTATCTTACGGGCGCGGCTCACGGTGAGCTTCTGATCCTCGCTGAGCTCGTCCATGCCGAGGATGGCGATGATGTCCTGGAGGTCGGAGTAGCTCTGGAGTATCTCCTGCACGGTGACCGCCACGCGGTAGTGCTCCTCGCCCAGCACCTCGGCCGAGAGGGCGCGTGACGTGGAGGCCAGCGGGTCTACAGCGGGATAGATGCCCAGCTCGGCGATGGAGCGGCTCAGGACCGTTGTGGCGTCGAGGTGGATAAAGGCCGTTGCCGGCGCGGGGTCGGTCATGTCGTCGGCGGGGACATAGATGGCCTGCACCGAGGTGATAGAGCCAGACGTTGTGGAGGTGATGCGCTCTTGCAGGTCGCCCATCTCGGTTGACAGGGTGGGCTGATAGCCCACCGCGGAGGGCATACGGCCAAGGAGTGCCGATACCTCGGAGCCGGCCTGCGTGAAGCGGAAGATGTTGTCGATGAAGAGCAGGACGTCCTGGCCCTTGTCGCGAAAATACTCGGCCGAGGTGAGGCCGGAAAGCCCTACGCGCAAGCGGGCGCCCGGCGGCTCGTTCATCTGGCCATAGACCAGGCAGGTCTTCTTGATGACGCCCGACTCGTTCATCTCGTTATAGAGGTCGGTGCCCTCACGGGTGCGCTCGCCTACACCGGTGAACACCGAGGTGCCGCCGTGTGCCTGGGCAAGGTTGTTGATAAGCTCCATGATGATGACCGTCTTGCCCACGCCGGCACCGCCAAACAGGCCGGTCTTGCCGCCCTTGATATAGGGCTCAAGCAGGTCGACGACTTTGATGCCGGTCTCGAATATCTCGGTGGAGGTGGTGAGCTCGTCGAACGCGGGTGCGGGGCGGTGGATGGGGTACCAGGTGTCGATCTGCGGCATCTCGCCGCCGTCGATGAGGTCGCCGGTCACGTTCCAGATACGGCCGAGCGTGTTGTCGCCCACGGGCATCTTGATGGGACTGCCGGTGTCGACGACCTCGATGCCGCGTTGCAGGCCGTCGGTCGACGACATGGCAACGGTGCGCACGAGGTTGCCTGGCAGATGGGTCTCGACCTCAAGGACGATGTCGAGGTGACCGATGGGGGTGTCCGCCTCGACCTTGAGCGCGCTGTAGATCGCCGGGATGGACTCTGCCGGGAACTCGACATCCACAACGGGGCCGACGACGCGGACTACTTGTCCTACATTCATGGATGCTTCTTTCTTCTCTGTTGCCATTACTATTCCTCCAATGCCGCGGCACCGCCCACGATCTCGGTGATCTCGGTGGTGATGGCGCCTTGACGTGCGCGGTTGTAGATACGGGTGAGGGTCGTCACCATCTCGGTCGCGTTGTCGGTGGCCGACTTCATCGCCTTCCTGCGCGCACCCTGCTCCCCTGCCGCCGAGTCGAGCAGCGCGTGGAAGATGCGCGTCTCAACATAGGAGGGCATGAGCGCGTCGAGCACCGCTTCGGCCGAAGGCTCGTATTCGAGGTCGCCGGCGAGCTCGTCGGCCGAAGAGACCGTTGCGGCGGCGGTGCGCGCCTCGGTGAGGCGGGATGCTGCGCCGGCGGCGGCGGCCTTGGCGCTCTCGTCCAGATAGACCGCCGTTGCCTCGCCCTCGCCCACCTCGTGGTACTCGACCTTCTCGATAGGCAGGATGACCTCGGAGGTGAGCACCTGGTCGGCGACGTTCTTTGCGTGGTTGTAGAAGATGACGACCTGGTCGAACCTCGCGCTCACATAGCCGTCGATGACCATGCTGGCGATCTCGCGCGCCTGTGAGATACGGGGGTCGGCGCTCTGGTCGCGAAACGACAGTGCGACGGGGAACCGGCGGTAGCTAAAGTAGCCAAGCGCCTTCTTGCCACAGGCGATAAGGTCGCACTCGACGCCCTCGGCCTTCTTTTGCGTGATGAACTTGTCCACCGCACGTAGTACGTTGCTGTTGAACCCGCCCGCCAGGCCGCGGTCGGACACGACGGCGATAACGGCGATGCGCCCAATCGCGCCGTGATGGAGGAGGAGCGGGCTCTCGGGGTTTGTCGACCTGCTGGCGATGCTCTCAAGAACCTCGACCATCGCCATCGCGTAGGGGGTGGCTGCGACGATGCGGTCGGTGGCGCGCCTGATCTTGGCAGTCGCGACCATCTCCATGGTGCGCGTAATCTGCTTGGTGCTCTGCACCGAGGTGATCCGCTTCTTTATGTCGCGCAGGTTTGCCATCGAGCGGCCCCTAACCCTCGGCCGAGAACTGGTTCTTGAAGGCAGCGATGGCCTCCTTGAGCGTCTCTGAGGTCTCGTCGGATATTTTCTGCTCGGCAAGGATGGTAGTGCCGATCTCGGGACGGGTCGCCCGCAGGTACTGCAGGAGCTCCTCGCGAAAGCGCAACACTGCCTCGACCGGCAGGTCGTCGAGGAAGCCGTTGTTGCCGGCAAAGACCGACACGACCTGCTCCTCAACCGGCATGGGGACGTAGCGGCCCTGCTTGAGCAGCTCCGTCATACGGGCACCGCGGGCGAGCTGGTCCTGCGTCGCCTTGTCGAGGTCGGAGCCAAACTGCGAGAAAGCCTTGAGCTCGCGGTAGGCGGCCAGGTCGAGGCGCAGTGAGCCGGCAACCTGCCGCATGGCCTTGATCTGCGCGCTGGAACCCACGCGTGAGACGCTGATGCCCACATTGACGGCGGGGCGCTGGCCCTGGAAGAAGAGGTCGGACTGCAGGAAGATCTGGCCGTCGGTGATGGAGATGACGTTGGTGGGGATGTAGGCCGAGACGTCGCCGGCCTGGGTCTCGATGACCGGGAGGGCGGTGAGGGAGCCGGACCCGTTTTTCTCCGAAAGCTTGACGGCGCGCTCGAGGAGACGGGAGTGCAGGTAGAACACGTCGCCGGGATAGGCCTCGCGGCCGGGGGGGCGGCGCAGGGTCAGCGACATCTGGCGGTAGGCGACAGCCTGCTTGGAGAGGTCGTCGTAGATGCAGAGCACGTGGCGGCCGGGGTTCTTGTCGCTGGCCGGCGTGCCGTCCTCGCCGTTGTACATGAAGAACTCGCCCATTGCGACGCCGGCCATAGGGGCGATGTACTGCAACGGGGCGGAGTCTGAGGCCGTGGCCGACACGATGATGGTGTAGGCCATGGCGCCGTAGCGCTCAAGGGTCTCGACAACGGTCGCCACCGTGGACGCCTTCTGGCCGATGGCCACATAGATGCAGATAAGGTCCTTGCCCTTTTGGTTGATGATAGTGTCAACCGCAATAGCAGTTTTGCCAGTCTGGCGGTCGCCGATGATGAGCTCGCGCTGGCCACGGCCGATGGGGATCATCGAGTCGATGGCCAGGATGCCGGTCTGCACCGGCTCGTTGACGCCCTGGCGCTCGATGACGCCGGGCGCCCTGAACTCGACAGGGCGGTGGCCCTCGGGCGTGATGGGGCCCTTGCCGTCGATGGGCAGGCCGAGCGGGTTGACCACGCGGCCGAGCAGCTCCCTGCCGCAGGGTACCTCGACGATACGGCCGGTGGTGCGCACCTGGTCGTTCTCCTTGATGGACGTGACGTCGCCCAGGAGCACGGCGCCCACCTCGTCCTCCTCAAGGTTCTGGGCAAGGCCAAACACGGTCTTGCCGTCCTGCCCTACAAACTCGAGCAGCTCGCCGGCCATGGCGCCCTTAAGGCCGTCGATACGCGCGATACCGTCACCTATCTGGTTAACGGTGCCTACCTCACGCGACTCGACACTGGTCTTGATGGCGTCGAGCTGCTTGCGCAGCACGGCATCGATCGAGCTAGCGGTTATCTCCGCCATTTACCTATCACCTCCGCTGGATACGGTCGAAAGCACGGCCCGGGCGTTCTCGAGCTGTGAGACTACGCTCGCGTCGATTCGCCTGCCGTGCGTGCTTAATACGATCCCGCCCACGATGGACGGGTCAACGTGCTCGCGCAGGAGCACCCCCCTGCCCAACTGGGCAGAGTATTTTGCCGTGATCCCTGCCCTGAGCGCGTCGTCCAGGGGGATCACGGTCGTCACCTCTATGAATGCCGCGCCCAGCGCATCCTCGGCCAGGTAGGCAAAGGACTCGCTTACCCGGGCAAGGAGTGAGAGGCCGTCACGGTCGATCATCACATCGAGGACGGCGAGGAGGGCAGGGTCGAGCCCGGTGAACACCTCGCGGGCGATGGCCTTGCGCGCCTCTGCGTCAAGAGCGTGGTCGGTGAGCGTGTTGCGCAGCTCGATACTGCCCCGTACCGTGTCACGCACCAGCTCGAGCTGGCCGCATACCTCAAAGACGTTGTCCTGGGCCTTGGCTGCGTCAAGCAGGGCCTCCGCATAGGTTGTGGACTCTTTCTTTATCACCGTGCGGTCAGTTGGCATCGAGGCTCCCCGCTTCTGCCAGGTAGTGCTCGATGACCCTGCGGTGGTCGGCATCGCTCAGGTCCTGGCTGATAAGGCGGCCAGCGACAGAGACCGAGAGGTCGGCCACCGAGCTTTGCAGCTGCGCGATCGCCGCCTTCTTCTCAGACTCGATAGCAAGGCGCGCCTTGGCGATGATGGCCTCGGCCTCGGCCTGTGCCGTTGCCGTGATCTCGGCCTTGACGGCATCGGCGGCCTGCTTGGCGTCACTGACGATCTGTGCCGCCTGCTTTTTGGCATCGTCGAGCTGGGCCTTGTGCTCCGCGAGGAGCCGCTCGCTCTCGACCTTGGCATCCTCGGCCTTCTCCAGGGACTCCCTGATGGTCGTCACCCGCTTGTCGAGCATGTTGATGATGGTTGGCCAGCCAAACTTGGCAAGGATCACCAGGAGCAGGATGAACCCGATGAGCTGTGGGAAGAACTCGCCAGGATTGGGGATGAGGGGATTGACGGCCTCGGCTTCTTCGGCCTCCTCCGCAGCCTCATCGGCGACGGGAGCCGCTACGACCGAAACCCACGTGCCCGTCGCGGAACCCTCAGGCTCGCTGGCACTGGCGAATGCCCACGAAGGAACAGCCGCGAACAGTGCGCCTGTGATGAGGAGAACCAGCAACGACCTCCTCCAGGCTGTATTGAATAGTGTCACGTTACCTACCTCCAGTTAGCCGATACGGCAGATTGACCCGTAGAACCTAACTGTTAGTAACCAATCAGGACGAGCACGAAGCCGATAAGGGCCAGCGCCTCGGAGAAGGCAGCCCCCAGGATGAACGTCTGGAATATCTTGGGCTGCATCTCGGGCTGACGGGCGGTACCGGTGGCGCCACCAAAAGCAGAAAGGCCTACGCCTATACCCGCGCCAATGACAGCCAGGCCATAACCAATCAGGGATACGGACATAACAGTTCCTCCTTCTTTGGACGAAAGCCTAAAGGCCCGCCCTGTTCTCTACCTGGCCTTGGCCCGCGTGGGCCAGGACCGATTGCCTATATCACCGGACAAGCGTCCGGAAAACACCGCTCCTAGTGCTCGCTCACGGCAAGCTGGATATACACTGCCTGCAAGACCGTGAATACATATGCCTGGATAAACGCGACGAGCAGCTCCATGGCATACATGAGGACAAGCAATACCACCCAGAGGATCGAGGCGCCGCCCAACAGGAGGTTGTCTGTTGTGAACTCCTGGATCATGGGCAGAAAGAAGAGCGCAGAGATTATAGACAACGCGCCGATGACGATGTGGCCGGCATACATGTTGGCAAAGAGCCGCACCGAGAGCGTGAGGACACGGAGTATGAGCGAGAAGAGCTCGATGAGCCAGATGAGTATGTTAAGGCCGGGATAGATGCCCGGCGGGCAGAGGTTCTTGATATAGGCCCAGATCCCCGAATGCTTGATGCCGTAATAGTTGAAATAGACGAAGGAGACCAGAGCAAGGACGAGTGCCGTGCTAAACGACCCCGTTGCCGCCTTCGCACCAGGGATGAGGCCGACGAGGTTGGAGGCGAGGATGAAGAAGAAGAGTGTGAGGAGGAAGGGCATGTGCTTCTCCACAAGCTCCTTATGGCCCAGCACGCCGTACCCGACTTCCTTGCGTATGTAGTCCACCGTCGCCTCGATAGCCGCCGTGGGGCCTTTTTTGGGGATAAGGGAGACCTTGTTCTTTACTACCATCACCACGACGCCCACAAGGACGAGGATGAACACGATATAGACCGAATACGTGGTAATGGAGCCCCAGCCAAAGTCCCAGAGGGGAAGGCCGCCCAAGTCGGCGAGCAGTTCTTCCATGTGCTCGGGCAGTTGCTCGAATGGTCCCACGCAAAACTCCTTTCGGCCTGTCTGTCTTTTGAGGAACCGCTGGTTCCCTGCCGCACAAACACCTAGTGCTTTGGACGTCTGAGAGCGCTCAATGCAGCAACGAGGCATGCAAGCAGGAACGTCGCCACCAGTGCTATGCCAAAACCCGCGAAGTTCTCGGGATCGAAGCGGCGGTACCCCAGCATCAAGGCGATGAGGAGCACAAAGCTAAACCCGATACTAGCAAGCCCAAAGGGTATGGACTGTTGCCTGAAGACCGTATCAGGCCTAATCGCCTGTCGCTTTGCGAACATCAGGGGGGCAAATCCAGCCAAACCCGCCAGGACCCCGAGTACGCATGCAATCACCATGGACGATACTCCTTTTGTCCTGAAAGGCGAAGCCGGGAGTACCTTCCTGCCTCCGCAGCATTCAAACGCTTGCATGATACCAGAACACCCCGATACGCTTGGAGTAAAAACCCTGAGTGTCACAATGGTTGGGGTGGATGGTGTCATTGGCAGCAACGGAGCGCAACTCCCGATTCTGCGATCATCTCCTGTGCCAGCTCGTCGGGATACGGGTCGAGGTAGACGATTTCCCTGATGCCGGCATTGATGAGTATCTTGGCACACATGACGCAGGGCTGCGCCGTACAGTAGACGGTCGCTCCTTGGACCGGGGTCCCGTAGCGCGCCGCCTGGATGATGGCGTTTTGCTCGGCATGGAGGCCGCGGCAGAGCTCGTGCTGCTGACCACTGGGTATGCCGCGCTCCTCGCGCAGACACCCGCGGTCGAGGCAGTGCACGATGCCGGTTGGCACCCCGTTGTAGCCGGTCGAGAGGATGCGCTTATCGAGCACCAGCACGGCCCCTATGTGCCGCCGCCTACAGGTGGCCCGCTGGGCGACCTGTTGCGCTATGCCCATAAAATACTCGTCCCAACCTGGCCGCTCGTGCATGTGGTTCTCCTTCTACCGTGTGCCAAAGATGCGGTCACCGGCGTCGCCGAGGCCGGGGACTATGTAGGCGTGGCCGTCGAGGTGGTCATCGATGGCGCAGGTGTAGATGTTGATGCCGGGATCGCCCTCAAGCACCTTTTGTATGCCCTCGGGGGCGGCGATGATGACGAGGAGGCGTATGTGCTTGAGGGGGACGCCGCGCTGCCTGAGGAGCTCGATGGCCGCCGACGCACTGCCGCCGGTGGCAAGCATGGGGTCGACGATGAGGACCTCGCGGGTGTCGATGTCTTCGGGCAGCTTGCAGTAGTACTCGACCGGCAGGTGGGTGTGCGGGTCGCGATAGAGGCCCACATGCCCCACACGGGCGGCAGGGATAAGCTCGAGGATGCCCTCGACCATGCCCAGCCCGGCACGCAGGACAGGCACGATGGCCACCTTGCGCCCCTTGAGGCTGTAGGCGGTCGTCTCGCAAAGGGGGGTCTCGACCTGCACGGGCTCAAGCTTGAAGTGGCGCGTCGCCTCATAGGCCTCGAACATCGCAAGCTCCTTGATGAGCTCCCTGAACTTCTTGGTGCCGGTGCTTGTGTTGCGCAGGATGGTGAGCTTGTGCTGCACCATGGGATGGTCGATGACCGTGACGGATTTTGAGAAGTCCTGAAGGGGTATCTCGGTCATGCGCGTGCCTTTCTCGGCGTTCCTATAGGCCCTGGTACAAGGGATGGGCGGCTACCAGGTCTGCCACAGCGTTCGCAACCTTCTGACGTGCAACAGGGTCCTCGCGCTCGAAGATGGCACGTGCGATTAAAGTGCCAATTTTAATAGCATCTTCTTTGGTAAAGCCGCGGGTGGTCATGGCCGCACTCCCCACGCGGATGCCGCTCGTTACAAAGGGCGAGCGCTTCTCATTGGGGATGGTATTCTTGTTAACGGTGATGCCCAGCCCCTCAAGGAGGTGCTCGGCATCCTTGCCCGTCACATCGGCCGCAGTGAGGTCGACGAGCGCGAGGTGGTTGTCGGTACCGCCCGAGACGAGGCGCAGCCCCCCCTGCACCATGGCCTCTCCCATGACCCTCATATTGATGACCACCTGGTCGATATAGTCCTTATAGGCGGGGGTGAGCGCTTCTCCAAACGCGACCGCCTTGCCGGCGATGACGTGTTCGAGGGGGCCGCCCTGGGTGCCGGGGAAGACGCTCTTGTCGATCTTCTTCGCAAGCTCCTCGTCGTTGGTGAGGATGAAGCCGCCGCGGGGGCCGCGTAGGGTCTTGTGCGAGGTGGACGTGACGATGCTGGCATAGGGCAGGGGGCTGGGGTGTGCACCGGCGGCAACAAGGCCGGCGATGTGCGCCATGTCGACGAGGAGGTAGGCCCCAACCTCCTGCGCAATCTGGGAAAACCGCTCGAAGTCGAGGATGCGCGGGTAGGCGCTTGCGCCGGCGACGATGACCTGGGGGCGGTGCTGCTTGGCAAGGCGCTCGACCTCGTCCATGTCGATGAGCTCGGTTGTAGGGTCGAGCCCATAGGCAGCCACGTTATACAGCGAGCCGCTAAAGTTGACCGACGAGCCATGGGTGAGGTGCCCACCATGCGCAAGGCTCATCCCCAGGATGGTGTCACCCGGTTTGATGAGGGAGAAGTACGCCACAAGGTTGGCGCTTGCGCCACTGTGGGGCTGCACGTTGGCGAACTGCGCCCCGTAGAGCTCCTTGGCACGCTCGATGGCGAGCTCCTCGATCCCATCGACTACATGGCAGCCGCCGTAATAGCGTTTGCCGGGATAGCCCTCGGCGTATTTGTTGGTGAGCACACTGCCCACCGCCTCCAAAACGGCGACAGAGGTGAAGTTCTCCGACGCGATGAGCTCGATGTTGGTGCGTTGGCGCGTGAGCTCGTCGCCAATTGCAGCGGCAATGAGGGGATCGCTCTGGGTGAGGTGCATAAGGGACATGGCTCGCCTTTCTTGCTTGAGAAAACCGGATTATCTGCGATGGGAATCGCCGGTAGGTATCTTACACCACCAGCCCTATGATTGTGTGTGAAAACGGTGTTAATGCTGATTCTCCAGTGCAGTTATCTTGGCAACGCGCGTGGCGTGGCGGCCACCGCCAAACGGCGTCTCAAAAAAGGTGCGGAGAATCGCCTGGTTGGTGGCAAGGTCGACGAAGCGCCCCGATACGGTGAGCACGTTCGCATCGTTATGCTCGCGGGCCAACGCAGCAAACGCGGGTGTGACGATATTGACGGCCCTGATGCCGGGAATCTTGTTGGCAGCTATGGCCATACCGATACCGGTGCCGCAGACCAACACGCCCGCCTGCGCCTGCCCGGACGCCACCGCGCGCGCAACCGCCTCTGCGTAGCAAGGATAGTCGACCCGGTCATCGGTAGCCGGGCCAAGGTCGGCAACGTGATGGCCAAGCCCCACAAGGAAGCCTGCCAGCTCCTGCTTTTGTTCAAAGCCCGCATGGTCGCTCGCAATTGCCACATCCATACTGTCGCCCCTTCCCGTTATCGCCGCCTGCCAAGCAACCAGTGTAGCAGGATGGCCGGAGGAAAGACACGCATAATCCGTGTAGGCCCACGGCAGGTTCACTAAAGGTGGAC
Source organism: Coriobacteriales bacterium (assembly GCA_031290695.1). The sequence goes on from JAITNB010000020.1 coordinate 15,172, forward strand.
GGTCTATCATGGTCGTTGTCAAGGTTGATGAAGCGACAGCAAGTCGCGGTGGAGGGAGCATCGCCTTTTTAAAACGACATATCCCCCTCCCTCCTGCAAGGGTATCTCGACTCCCCCCCCCTCGAGATACCCTTGCCCTTTTGTTGGGGGTTGACCGCGGAGGCGCTTACTCGGGGTGGAAGCGTAAGGTGAAGGTAGTGGATTGGTTGGGGGTGCTTTGGGCGGTGAGGGTGGCGTTGATGCGTTGGGCGGTCTTTTGGGCTATGGAGAGGCCCAGGCCAAAGCCAACGGCGTCGCCGGCACGGGCCTGGTCGGCACGGTAGAAGCGGTCGAATACGTGTGGCAGGTCTGCTGCTGCGATACCCTCCCCTGTGTTTGTGACTTCGATGCACGCCACGTCGTCCACGTCGCGCGTAAGGGTGACGGTTATGCTCCCGTATGGGGGGGTGTATTTGACGGCGTTCTCAAACAGCACCTCGAGTATCTGTGAGATACGGGCCGGGTCGCTTACGACGAGGTGAGGCTCGGTCTTCTCTGCATCAAAGACGAGTGAGAGGGACTTGTTGGCGGCGAGGTTGGCATAGGGCAGGGCCTCCCATTGGACGAGGGCCTTGAGGTCGACGGGTTCCTGGGCGAGGGAGGAGGTGTCCTCGTTGGCCTTGTCGAGGAGGAGGAGCTTGCTCACGAGGTCCTCCATGCGGCCCATGCCCACGCGCAGGTAGTCGAGCCACTTCATTTGGCTCGCGACGGTTTGCGTGGGGTCGTCGACGACGGCGTCGTAGTTGACGTGCATGATGGCCAGCGGGGTCTTGAGCTCGTGGGACGCGTCGGCGATGAACTGGCGCTGCTGCTCCCAGGCGTCCTTGATGGGCTTGATGGAGCGGTTGGCGAAGAGGAGGCTGATGAGGAAGATGGCGGCGAGCATGGCGACGGCCACCGCCACGAAGATGACAAGGAGCTCGCGCAGGAGATCGGTGCTCTGCGAGATGTCGATGAAGGCGAGGTAGGAATGGGAGGCATAGGGTGGCGGCGCCTTCATCACCCCGTCGCCCACACCGGGCAAGACGCTTCTGTCGCCTATACTCACCACGGCGCCCTCGTAGGCACCCACAGCCTCATAGAGCCAGGTAGCGCCATCGATGGTGAGCTGCCCGGTGCAGTCGCCGTCTCCGGTCCATGCCTCGGCGGCCTGGTCGAGCTCGTCTTGGGGAAGCGCGACGTTCGCCGTGAAGTCGATGACCCGCCCTTCGCTGTCGAACTCAAGTATGAGGAACGGTATGTGGGCCTCGAGGCTGCCTTGCCCGGTGCCGAGGGCAGATGATGCCTGCCCCAGCACGTCGCTGCCGTTTTGGGGCGCGTCAACGGTGCCGGCGGCGGGCACGGCATCCATGAGGGGCACCACTTGGCTGATGAGGTCCTCGAGGCGTTGGTACTGGGTCTCAAAGGTGTTTTGGTAGATGGCAACGTAGACGGTGATGAAGGCGGCCAGCATCACCAGGGAGGTAAGTAGCATGTTAACAAGGAGGAAGCTGTTGCGGAGCTTGTTGAACATCAGGGCCCCAGCTTCTCACATAGCCGATACCCTGCCCCGCGCACGGTGACGATCTCGACATCGGAGTCGATTTGCAGGAGCTTCTTGCGCAAGAGCGAGATATAGGTCTCGACGCGGTTCTCGTCGGCGTAGTCCTCAAAGCCCCATATCTTCTCGATGATGGCACCCTTGGACATGATCCTGCCCTGGTTGATGAGCAAGAGCTCCAGCAGCTGCGACTCCTTGAGCGAGAGGCGCTGCATGTTGTCCTTGAAGCTCACCTCAAGGGCATGGGGGTCGTGCGTCGTGTTGCCCACGCGGATCGTGTTGTCGACCTCAAGCGAGGACTTGCGGCGCTGGAGGGCCCGCATACGCGCCAGCAGCTCAGCCGTGTGGAACGGCTTGGGGAGGTAGTCGTCGGCACCGAGGTCGAGGCCGCCCACACGCTCGGCGAGGGAGTCGCGGGCGGTGAGCAGGATGACCGGGGTGTCGATGCCGGCCGCACGCATCTCGCGCAGTACGGCGAGGCCGTCCTTGAGGGGCAGCATGATGTCGAGGACGATGATGTCATAGATGCGGGTAAGCGAGCAGTCAAGCCCATATTGGCCGTCATGGGCCATGTCAACCGTATAGTGGTTGCGCTGCAGGACCTGCGCCATCGCTTCTGCGAGAGGAACTTGGTCTTCAACCAGGAGCACACGCATGAAAAGCCCCCCTTTCGATATACGTTCAATAGTGCCATGTGGCGGCACAGAAGGCAATGGGTGTGTCGTGGCTTTGGCAGGTTATCGACCGCCCGATGCCACGCGCTATTGGCAAAAGGATACGGGACGGAGCTTTAGTGAACCTGCGATGAGCGGCTGTGAGGGTGACGTGCGTGGCATCGGGTGACGTGCGGTAACCGGCCGGCCTCAGGGAGTGTCCCGCCGTCCTGGCAGGCCGCTTCGATGGCCTGGCGGGCAAGGGCGCCTTCGCGCAGGATGCGGGGGGCGGGGCCTTGGCAGTCGACGACCGTTGACGGGCCGTGCGCGGGGGTGGGGCCGCCGTCGATAACGAGGGGGACCCGCTGTGCGAGAAACGGGTCGAGGGTGCCTCTGTTGGTCGCGGGCGGCTCACCCTGCCTGTTGGCGCTCGTGGCTGCAAGCGGCACGCCAAGGGTGTGGAGAAGGGCGAGCGCAATAGGGTGTGCGGGCATACGCAGCGCGATGGTGCCGTTGGGGGCCTGGAAGTGGGGAGGGACAGCAGGTGCCGCCCTGGCCACGAGGGTGAGGGCGCCTGGCCAGAAGGCCCGTGCAAGAGCGTAGGCGTAGGACGGGAGGTCCCGTGCATAGGTGGCGAGGGCATCTGCACTAGGCACGAGCCAGGGGATGGGCTTTCCTGCGTCACGTTGCTTGAGCTCGTAGAGCGTGAGTGCGGCGGCGGCGTCAGTCGTGGGAAGCACAGCGATACCAAGGCCGTACACGGTGTCGGTGGGGAATACCACGGGCTGGCCGGTGCGGAGCAGGGCGACGGCTTGCGCGATGAGGGCCGGCTGGGGGGCTACAGGGTCGATGGTGAGGACCGTCACTGGGGCATCCCCTCACGCTGTGCCGTGATGAAGCGGTCCCTGCCCGTGAGGTCCTGATGGGCCGTAACGTTTGTGAAACCGGGAGCACAGAGTGCGGCGGCCTGGTGCACGGTGTCCTCGTGCAGCTCACAGGCGAGCAGGCCGCCGGGCCTGAGGAGCACCCGCGCCTGGTCGATGATGCGCTTGAAGATAGCGAGGCCGCTCGCTCCCCCATCGAGTGCGAGCACTGGCTCGAAGGCGGCAACCTCCTGCGGGAGCGTGCGCAGCTGTGCCGTGGGGATATAGGGCGGGTTGGACACCACAACATCGAAGGCCTGGTGGTTGGCCGGGCCTTGCAGGAGCGAGGCGGCGAGGTCGTCTTGCGCGATGTGCAGGCGGCCGAGGCCGTCGAGCTTGAGCGCTTGGGCATTGGCCTGGGCGAGCCCGACCGCCTGTGGGTCGATGTCGGTGGCCGCGACGTGGCACTGCGGGTGCTCGTGCAACAGCGACTGCGCGTTGCAGCGGGTGCCGGTGCTGAGGGGGTGGTTGTGGGGGCCGGGGGGGGGGGGTGGAAGCTCGCCCTTATCCACATCCAGATAGGTGAGGACGAGGTCAACGAGGAGCTCGGTCTCGGGGCGGGGGATGAGGACGCCGGGGCGCACTTGGAGGTCGAGGTGGCGAAACGGGGCGGTGCCAATGATGTATTGGAGAGGCTCGCCTGCGGCGCGGCGCTTGACGGCCTCGCGCAACGTGGCGCGCTCGGCGGGTGAGAGTGGGCGGTCGAAGTCGAGGTAGAGGTCGAGGCGCGTGAGGGCGGTGGCGTAGCAGAGCAGCCACTGCGCGCTGAGCCGCGGGTTAACGTCGCCCTTTTGGGCAAGGTGGCCCTGGGTCCAGGCGAGCGTGGTGCGGATGGTCCAGGGCTGATCCTGCGCGGACATGCTAGATCGAGGCCTCTAACCGGCGGGCGCGGTCAGCGGTTATGAGGGCGGTGGTGAGCTCCTCGAGGCCGGCACCACCAGCAGCAAGCAGGATGCCGTTGTAGGTGCCGTTGTAGCCGATGCGGTGGTCGGTCACGCGGTCCTGGGGGCCGTTGTAGGTGCGGATCTTCTCGCTGCGGTCGCCGGAGCCTATCTGCGAGCGGCGTTGCGCCCCCAGCTCGGCCTGCTGCTCGGCGAGCATCTTGTCGTAGAGGCGGGCGCGCAGGACCTGCATCGCGGCCTCCTTGTTCTGGAGCTGCGACTTCTGGTCCTGCGACTGCACCACGAGCCCACTGGGCAGGTGGGTGATGCGCACGGCGGAGTCGGTGGTGTTGACGCACTGGCCGCCAGGCCCGCCCGCGCGGTAGACGTCGATGCGAAGGTCGTTGGCGTTGATGTCGACCTCGACCTCGTCGGCCTCGGGCAACACGGCGACGGTCGCGGTGGAGGTGTGGATGCGGCCCTGCGACTCGGTCTTGGGAACGCGCTGCACGCGGTGCACGCCGCTCTCGAACTTCATGACGCTGTAGACCTTGTCGCCCGTGACCTTGAACTCGACCTTTGAGAAGCCGCCCGCCTCTGAGGTTGACGAGTCGAGCTGCTCGACCTTCCAGCTCCTGGTGTCGGCAAAGCGGGTGTACATGCGGTAGAGGTCGCCCGCGAAGATGGCTGCCTCGTCACCGCCGGCCCCGGAGCGTATCTCGACGATGATGTCCCGCTCGTCGTTGGGGTCGCCGGGGACAAGCATGACCTTGATTCCTTCTTCAAGCCCTTCCAGTTGCGCAGTGAGCTGGGCAATCTCCTGTTGGGC
>JAITNB010000139.1 GCA_031290695.1 Coriobacteriales bacterium
GATGCGGCGGGATGTGGCGAGATGCGTGCCCGTTCACACAATCCTGCCGAATATTCGCTATAATCTATAAGATTGTAGCTATATCAACCACCGTCACGGTCAAGGAGCACGGCATGGCACACAATATAAGCGAGCACAGCGAGGTCCTTACCAAGGCGCAACAGGCGCGCACGGCCGCGCGTGCGCTCGCGAAGACTACGACAACGGCCCGCAATAACGCCCTTGAGGCGATGGCCAGCGCCCTGCTCACGCACGAGGCTTACCTGCTTGAGGAGAACGCCCTCGATGTCACACTGGCCCGCGAACAAGGCATCGCCGCATCGCTCATCGACCGCTTGGAGCTCAACTCCGCGCGCATAGCAGACATCGCCAGCGCCCTGCGCACCCTCGCCCGCCAAAACGACCCCATCGGCACTGTCACCGAGGGCCGCACCCTCTACAACGGCATCCGCCTACGCCGCGTGCGCGTACCCCTGGGCGTGGTCGCGATGATCTACGAGGCGCGTCCCAACGTCACGGCCGATGCCGCGGGCCTCACGCTCAAGACCGCCAACGCCTGCATCCTGCGTGGCGGCTCGCTTGCCAACCACTCCAACCTCTCAATGACGGCCGTGCTCTACGACGCGGGCCGTGCCGCCGGCCTCCCTGAGCATTGGCTCCAGTCCATCGAGACCACCAGCCGCGCCGCGACCACCGAGCTCATGCAGCTCCACGGCCTCATCGACGTGCTCATACCCCGTGGCAGCGCCACACTTATCCGCAGCTGCGTGGAGAACTCCAAGGTCCCGGTGATCGAGACAGGCGAGGGCAACTGCCATATCTACGTACACAAGGACGCCAACCCCGCCATCGTTGTTCCCATCATCATCAACGCCAAGACCCAACGCCCCGGCGTCTGCAACGCCGCCGAGTCCCTGCTCGTCGATGCAGAAGCTGCCGAGAAGTTCGTGCCTTCCATCCTTGAGGCCGTCACGGCCGCCGGTGTCCTCGTACATGCCGATGCGGCCTGCCTTGCACTGGCGCAGGGGCTCAACGGCCCGCAGGCCTCCCTTGTGGTGGCTGCCACGGACGACGACTGGGGAACCGAGTACCTTGAGCTCGAGCTGTCGATCAAATGCGTAAGCGGCGTGGGCGAGGCCATCGAGCATGTCAACCGTTACAGCACACACCACTCCGAGGCAATACTCAGCCAGGATTATGAGGCGGTCGAGCGCTTCTTGCAGGAGGTCGACTCGGCGGCGGTCTATGCCAACGCATCGACGCGCTTCACCGACGGCGGCGAGTTTGGCCTGGGGGCCGAGATAGGCATATCGACCCAGAAGCTCCATGCCTGCGGCCCTATGGGGCTTGATGCCCTCACGTCCACCAAGTTCATCCTCGAAGGCGAGGGCCAGATACGTTGATCTCCCCCCGTTTTGACGCACTCATCGATGCGCGCAGCACCACGCAGCCCTTCAAGCTCGGCCTCCTGGGCGGGACCTTTGACCCCGTGCATTATGGCCACCTGCTCCTTGCCGAGCAAGCGTGTGAGCAGTTTGTACTCGATGGCGTGTTGTTTGTCCCTGCCGGCCAGCCGGTGCGCAAGCTCGGCACGGGTTTTGCAGATGCCGCGCACCGCTACCACATGCTCGTCGCCTCTACGCAGGACAACCCGCTCTTTGATGTGAGCCGTGTGGAGCTTGACCGCCCTGGCGTGACCTATACCGTTGACACCCTGCGCACCCTTGCCCAACAGTATGGGGGCAAGGCGGCGCTGTTCTTCATCACCGGTGCCGACGCCACCGCCGACATGGCCACCTGGAAGGCCCCCCAAGAGATCGCCCGTCTCGCCACCATCCTCAGTGCCAACCGGGTGTGTGGGGGGGGCGTGCAGCTTGACACACGGGGAGAAGGGCCTGACGTACAACCTGACACCCGCACCTTTACCATTCCTACCCTCGCGCTATCCTCGCAGGATATCCGCTTTCGCCTGGCAGCTGGATGTTCGGTGCGCTACCTCGTGCCCGAGCCCGCCCGCCTTTACTTGAAGGAACACAGTTTATATGTCTGACCACGACCCCCTCTATAGGGCAGCCCGCAAGCAGCTTGAGGCACGCCTCTCGGAGTACCGCCTGCTCCATTCCATCAGCGTATCCGACTTGGCGGTGACCATGGCCGAGCGCTACGGCACCAATGTCGACGATGCCCGCATGGCCGGCCTTCTCCACGACTGGGACAAGAACCTCAGCGACGAGGAGCTCATCTCGCGTGCGAAGGAGTTTGGCATCGAACTTTTGCCACGCCAGGAGGACCTCGCCGCACTCCTCCACGCCCAAACCGGTGCCGTCGCCGTTGCGCGCGCGTTTCCCAGCCTACCCCCGCAGGTTATCCAGGCCATCGGCCGCCACACCTCGGCGGCACCCAACATGACCGAGCTCGACATGATAATCTACGTCGCCGACATGATCGAGCCCCTCCGCTCTCAGGGCAACCTCACCCCTCTGCGCACCATCGTGGGCAAGGTCCCCCTCGAAGTGCTGTTTCTCAAGTCCTTCGAGATGTCGATGGAGCACCTCATCAAGCGCCACCGCTTTATCCACCCTGATTCTCTTGAGGTATGGAATACTTATATCGCCCGCGAACGCAACAAATAAGGAGACTGAGTGACAACGGACAAGAACGGGACTTCCAGGGACTGGGCGCTCATCGCCGCACGTGCGGCCGATGCCAAGAAGGGAACTGACATCGTGGTACAGGAGGTGCGTGAGTCCCTTGTTATCACCGACTACTTCGTTATCGTGACCGGTGCCAACAATCGTCAAGTCGATGCTATCACCGAGGCTATCGAGGAGGCCCTGCGCAATGAGGCGGGCATCAAGCCCATTGGGCGTGAGGGCCTCAAGGAGCAGACCTGGATACTGCTTGATTACGGCGACCTGGTCGTCCACGTCTTTCAGCCCGAGCTCCGCGAGTTCTACCGCCTCGAGGCCATCTGGAACGATGCCCCCCTTATCACTCCCGCCGAGGCCGGCATAACCGCCCCCATCTACTCTGAGCGCATCGCAAAACTCGTTGCCCCTTTGCCATAAAAGCGCCCGTTCGCTGTGCGGGCTTGGGCCCCTCAGTGCAGCGGGTCCTTGTAGTCGTCCTTCTTCTGGGCGACGGTGCCGGTGTCGCGGTCTTTGAAGCGGAGTTCACGGCCGTAGCGTACGGCGGCCTCGCCAAAGCGGTCCTTGACCTTGTCGGTAGCCTCCACGAGTGAGCGCTGGTGGGGGTGGGCGGCGGGCTTGGCGGGGTTGCCCTTACCCGTAGGAGGCTCCTCTAACAGGTCGCCAAAGAGGTTGAGCTGCTCGGGTTTGTGGTCAAAGGACGAGACGGCCACGCCCAGTAGGCGCAGTTCGTCGCCGGGGCGCCAGACCTGGGGGATGAGGTGCCAGAGGAGGGGGGTGAAGTCCTGCTCGTCGTCGACGGGGTGGTCGAGGGTCTGCTGCGCAGTGCGTATGGTGAGGTCGGCGAAGCGCACCTTGAGGGTCACCGTGTAACCGGCGAGCTTCTTGCGGCGCAGACGGCGGCCAACCTTGGCGGCGAGCATCGAGGCGGCCTGGCGTATCTCGTCGAGCTCGATGAGGTTGGTGGAGAAGGTCATCTCGTTGGAGACGCTCTTGACGTCGTCGTCTGCCTCGACCGGGGTGGCGTCGAGGCCAAGGCAACGGTCGCGCATCATGGAGGCGTTCTTGCCATAGATGCCTTTGAGGACGTAGTTGTCGGCGGCGGCCATCTGGCCGAGGGTGAAGATGCCGAGGCTGTGAAGGCGCTGCTCGGCACGACGGCCCACGCCCGACATCGTGCGGATGGGCAGCGGGGCAAGGAAGTCTGTCTCGCGGCCGGGGTAGACCACGGTGAGGCCGTTGGGCTTGTCTATGTCGGAGGCGATCTTTGCGATGGTCTTGCTGGCGCCCAAGCCTATGGAACAGGTGATGCCGAGGGTGGCGACGCGTTGGCGTATGCGGTTTGCGGGCTTGATGGGATGGTCGCGTACGAAGCGTCCCGGCGACACATCGAGGAAGGCCTCGTCGATGGAGACCTGTTGCAGGTGGGGGGACTCGTCGCGCATGATACCCATGACCTGCTGCGAGAGCTCGATGTAGCGGGGGTAGTTGCCCGGCGTCCAGATGGCATCGGGACAGAGCCGGCGCGCCTCGGCAGAGGCCATGGCCGAGCGCACGCCAAAGACGCGTGCCTCGTAGGAGCAGGTCGAGACGACCCCGCGCCTTTCTGCATCACCGCCTACAATAACGGGCTTGCCGCGCCACTCGGGGTGGTCGAGCTGCTCCACCGAGGCAAAAAAGGCATCGAGGTCGAGCAACAGGATCGCCTGGCCCTCCCAGGGCTGCAAGACATCGATGCCGCTGGGCTGAGCGGCAGGGGAGGGCACCGGTTGTGGCTGTTCGTGCTTCATGTTGGCAGTATAGCACAATCGAACTTATGTTCGATAGAGGTAATTGAGAATGACAAGGGGACAGCGATAAAAAAGCGCGCGCTTATCCGCTTAGCTAGCCGTACAAAAACACGAGGTAGACGCCGGCTATCACTATGGAGAGCAGCATGAACGGGAAGCCCACCTTGAGAAAGTGCAAAAACGTGAGCGGGTAGCCCTCACGGTTGGAGATGCCGCTGAGCACGACATTCGCGCTCGCGCCGATGAGCGTGCCGTTACCGCCCAGACAGGCACCGAGCGACAATGCCCACCACAGCGGCGTGATGTCGAGTCCGGAGCCCTCCATAGCTATGAGCACGGGGATCATCGTGGCGACGAAGGGGATGTTGTCAAGGATGGCCGAGATGATGGCAGAGGCCACCAGCACCGCGAGGATGGCGACGATCTCCTGGCCCTGAGTGGCATTCACAAGGAACTCCGCAAACAGGCCGATGACGCCCGTCTCCACCATGCCGCCCACGACGATGAACAGCCCGCCAAAGAAGCCGATGGTCGTCCACTCGACGCCCAGCACCGTCTCCTCGATGTCCTGCCTGCCTATGAGCATGAGCACCGCTGCGGCGGTGAGTGCGATGACGGCAGACTCAAGGTGGAGCACCCCGTGCAGCATGAAGGCCACGGCGACCACGAGAATCATGACGATGCTCTTGATAAACAGGCTCTTACTGGTTATGGCCTCGTGCTCGCCAAGCTCCATGATGGCAAGGCGGTCATCTTCATCCACCTTGAGCTTGCGCCCATAGAGAAAATAGAACAGCGCTATCGTCACTGCGAGGATGACCACGACAATGGGGCCGTCAACCATGATGAAGTCGAGGAACGAGAAGCCCGCCGCGCTGCCTATCATGATGTTGGG
>JAITNB010000013.1 GCA_031290695.1 Coriobacteriales bacterium
TGCTCGCCTCCCCGCAGGGGCTGTCCCCAGAGGCCCGCGCCTTCATCTCGCAGGGAGGCGTTGGCTATGCGGCCCTCATAGGCCAGGAAGACGTGCTCCCCGCCGCTGTCGCCGCCGAGGTGTCCGCCCTCGGCGTCCCGGCGGTAGGGCGCTACGGGGGGCAGGACCGCTACGAGACCTCGCTCGAGGTCTACCGCCATGCCCTCCAGGCCCCCTGGGACATGGCCCCCGCCTCCTTTGCCGTGACCACCGGCGCCAACTACCCCGACGCCCTGGCCGCGGGCCCGGCACTGGGCAACAGGGGGGGCATGCTCCTGCTCACCCCGCCCCACGCCCTGCACGATGCCGTAAAGGTCCCCTTCGCCGAGAGCAGCCCATCCTTTGGCAAGGTATGGGTCATCGGCGGCCCCGCCGCCATAGACGACGCCGTGAAGGAGGATATCAAGGCCTTGCTGCAAGGCTGAGGTATCCACTTTCCGCTTGACGCCACAGGTGCGCATGATGGTTTCGCGTAGGATGATGTCGAACATACAGCAACCAAGCCTTGACAGACAGAGAGGCTGATGCGCTGATGCTTGCCGGTTGATGCTTGCCGTCCCCCTGTTCCCATAATCTCCCCCACACAGCCAGCCTTTTGTGATACCATAGGCACGTTGCCCTGCCGCATGGCGTGTGGGGCGAGGAAGCGGGAGGACTTCTCCCCACCTTACGGCGCTACTGGCGGCTGTGTGGTTGTACAAAGTGATACCGTGCCGTTCGCGGTGCGACCTTCTTTGTTACCCGCTGGCACCAGGCCTGCGGGTATTTTGTTTTCATGACTGTTGGAGGTGGAACCATAAGCACACAGGAGCCCAGGCTCAACGAGGAGATCAGGGCCTCGGAATGCCGTCTTATCGGCATCGACGGCTCGCAGCTCGGCATCTTCTCACTACAGGCTGCCCAGCGTATAGCCGACGACCAGGGGCTCGACCTGGTCGAGATCGCGCCCGACGCCCAGCCGCCTGTCTGCCGCGTGATGGACTATGGCAAGTTCAAGTACGAGCAGGCCATGAAGGCCAAACAGGCGCGCAAGAACCAGACCAAGATAGAGATCAAGGAGATGAAGTTCCGTCCCAAGATCGACACCGGCGACTACGAGACCAAGAAGAAGCATGTCCTGCGCTTCCTGGGCGGTGGCGCCAAGGTCAAGGTGACCATTATGTTCAGGGGCCGTGAGATGGCCCACCCCGAGCTGGGGCTCAATATCCTTGAGAAGCTCGCCGCCGACCTCACCAGCCAGGCGGTCATCGAGAGCCAGCCCAAGCTTGAGGGCCGCAACATGTTTATGCTGCTCGCCCCGCTCAAGAAGCGTGAGAGCGCAAGCACAACCAAGGAACAACCACAGGAAGAAGCATCGCAGGAGGCGTGACCCGCTTGCCCCACGGCGGCGGGGAGTGCCACGGATAAGGAGAGAAGCTATGCCCAAGATGAAGACACACCGCGGTTCGGCAAAACGGTTCAGGGTGACCGGGACCGGCAAGATTATGCGCTCAAAAGCATACAAGAGCCATATCCTTGAGAAGAAATCGCAAAAGCGTAAGCGCAACTTTCGGCACGAGACCGAGGTAGCCAAGTCTGATTACAAGGTAATTGCCCGCAACCTGGGACTTCGCTAAGAGTCCCATCAACCACAGATTCAAGGAAGTGATCAATCATGTCTCGTGTCAAACGCTCAATCACCGCCAGAAAGAAGCGCCGTACCGTACTCGCCCGCGCCAAGGGCTACTACGGGGCGAAGTCCCGCTCGTACCGCGTGGCCAAGGAGCAGGTGCAGCACTCGCTGCAATACGCCTACCGTGACCGCCGCAACAAGAAGCGCGTCATACGCCGCCTGTGGATTACCCGCATCAACGCGGCTGCGCGCATCAACGGCCTCAGCTACTCGGTCTTCATCAACGGCCTCAAGCAGGCCGGCGTCCTCCTTGACCGTAAGATCTTGGCCGACATGGCCGTCAACGACGCCCCCAGCTTCGCCGCCCTCGCCGAGGTAGCCAAAAAGGCCCTTGCCGCCTAACCCGGCGCCCATAAGAACAAGCCCCTTACAGAGAAGGACGGGTACCCCCTCAGGCCACCCGTCCCTTTTCTGCGACTTTTCTGGCTGCTGTTTTCTATTTTCCCTTGACATTATTAACTGTTAAGGATAATATAATCCCTGCCATAGCAAAGGAGCTGCTTTTTGTTCTCCTGTAAGCCTCTTTTCTGACAACGGCCCCCGACGGATCCCCAGCGGGGGTTGTTGTCGTTATGGCACCTTCAACCTCTGGCGTGCAATCAAAAGGCAACTACACCATTCAGCGGGCTTGCCTTGAACTTATCTTGCTTTAAGAATACTATGTGCAAGTTCTGTAAGGAACACGAGATTGGGCCATGGGCCCGGGAGAAGGAAGGAGTTTTTATGTTCAAGGAAGAGAAGAAAGAGAAGGCGGTATCCAGGAAAGGGGTGAGCGCAAAGACACTGCTGGCGTTCCTCATGGCGGCGGCACTCGCGTTTGCGCTGTTTGGCTGCGGCAGCACGCCGCCTGTGGAGGAGCCAAAGGCCGACACGCCCGTTGTCGAGGAAGAGCCTACGCCCGAGCCCGTCGAGCTGCAAATCTTCGCGGCCAACTCGCTTGAGAAGGCACTGCCCGAGGTGCAGGACCTCTATAGCGCCGCACATCCCGAGGTCACTTTTGCCGACACCCAGTTCAAGGCGTCGGGCGACCTGGTCGAGCAGCTCAACGCCGGCGGCACGGCCGACCTGCTCATCACCGCATCCAAGGGCAGCATGGACACCGCCGTTGAGAACGGCAGCATCGACGAGGCCACTCGTATCGACCTGTTCACCAACGACCTCGTTGTTGTGCGCGCCACGGGCAGCGACATCGCCGTCAGCGCCCTCGAAGACGTGGCCTCTGCCAACTTCGCCCGCATCGCCATCGGCGACGGCGCCACTGTGCCGGCCGGCCAGTACGCCAACCAGGCGCTCAACTCCATCGGCCTGTACAGCTCAGACACCGGCAAGGACGGCGAGTACGACGCTTCCATCGCCGACAGGATTGTCCTGGCCGACAAGGTTGGCACTGCCGCCAACTACGTCGCCACCGGGGATTGCCAGATAGGCTTTGTCTACTCCAGCGACATTTTCCGTTATGACGGCATCGAGGTTGCCTTCACCGTGCCGGCCGATGCCCACAAGGCCATCGTCTACCCCGGCTCCGTGGTCAAAGACAGCGCCAACGCCGCCATCGCCGCAGACTTCCTCGAGTTCTGCCTTAACGACCCCGATGCCCTGCGCATTTGGTCCCAATACGGCTTCGAGGTACTGTAGGCTTCTGGTAAGCGGCGTAAACGGCTTCAAACAAACCCCTGCGCTCAAGAGCGTATCCGGATACGCTCCATGGGTTCGCGCAAGCGCTCCCCGTTCTCACTGGAAACGAGCCAGTGGCTCGTTTCCCGGGCGTTCGAACCCTGTCGCCCAGGAACCTGTTCTCAACCGTTTTCACCCGCTTACGGGAACCCTGTCAATGAGGTAGGATTGTCTACATGACAAAACGCTCCTCCATAGTACGTGTCACTGCGTGGGCGCTTGCCATCATCTTGGCAGGCGCCACGCTTGTATCCGCGCCCCTAACGCTGGCAGCAGCCTCAGAGCCTGTGCGTGTGGTCGAGGTCTCTGCGGCTGGCGACGCCGCACGCATGGAGGGCGTCCCCTTCGCGGTGGGCGGCTTCATGCGCTCCAACGCGGGCAGCGCCAAGGAGTACAACGGCACCTCATACGGCTACCGCTACCCGATGGCCGCCCAAGACGCCCTCGCGGTCGTCGTGACAGGCGACGAGGTGGTCGTCTACGTCCCCGCGCAGGCCGCAACGCAGGTGGGCCTCGACAGCAAGGCGGCCACCGCCCGTGACCATCTCTGGCAGCTGCTCGCTGCCATTGACGCCCAGGTTGCCCATGGCGGCATCGAGATACAAAGCTTCGATGCCGCACACGTCACCTTCACGAGCGACCCTGCCTACCAGGGGCCAGGCTACCGCTTCGCCTTTGGCATCGAGGCCGAGCCTGGCTACTACTACGCCTGTGTCTACCCTCTGGACGATGCCCCAAACCCCACCCCCGCAACTCCCGCAGCCCCCTCGGCCAAAATTCCCGGCTTCTGCGACACCGCGCTGCTGGTCCCTGCGGCGCAGGCCGTCATCTCCGTTGCGCCCACGGGCCTTGATGCGGTCGCGCAGTTCTTCGCTGGCATCGACTACCGCCCGTTCTGGGTGTCGCTGCGCACCTCGTTTGTCGCGCTGCTGTTCGTCTTCGTGCTGGGGCTTGCCGCCGCGCACTTCTCGCTCAAGATGCCCGGACGCCTTAAAGACGTCCTCGACTCGCTGTTCACCATCCCGATGGTTTTGCCGCCCACCGTCTGCGGCTTTTTGCTGCTCGTGACCTTTGGCAACTCCACCGGGCTTGGCCGCTGGCTCATGGCCAACGGCATCGAGCTCGTGTTCTCGTGGCCGGCTGCCGTGCTCGCGGCCACCGTCGTGGCGTTCCCGCTCATGTACCGCACCGCCCGAGGCGCCTTCGAGGCGCAGGACCCCGCGCTCTTCGACGCGGCACGCACGCTGGGCTGGAGCGAGGGCCGCATCTTCTTCAAGCTTGCGCTGCCGCTCTCCTGGCCCTCCATCGCGGCCGGCACCGTGCTCGCCTTTGCCCGCGCAATGGGCGAGTTTGGCGCGACGCTCTTTGTCGCGGGCAACTACGCCGGCCAAACGCAGACCATGCCCATAGCCATCTACTTCCAGTGGATGGGCGGCCACTCAGATGTTGCGACCTTCTGGGTCTTCGTCGTCATCCTCATCTCCTTCGTCGTCATCCTCTTTATCAACTGGTACGCCTCGCGCACCCAGCGCTACCGCCGCGCGAGCGCGAGCACGAGCGCGAGCACCGATAAGGGGGATCGCCCATGAGCGTCCTGGTCAGCATCCGCAAGCACTTCTCCACCTTCGACCTCGACGTCAACTTCGAGGCCGTCACCGAGACCCTCGGCTTCCTCGGCGCCTCCGGCAGCGGCAAGAGCCTCACGCTGCGCTGCATAGCCGGTCTCGAGACCCCCGACGAGGGCCGCATCGTCGTAGGCGGCCGTGTATTCTTCGATTCGCAAAAGGGCATCAACCTCAAGGCCCGTGAGCGTAAGACGGCCCTGCTCTTTCAAAACTACCTGCTCTTCCCCAACCTCACCGTTGCAGGCAACATCGCCGCCGGCATCCCCCGTGGCCCATCCAGGGACGAGGTCCACAGCCTTGTCTCACGGCAGCTCAAGCTCTTTGGGCTTGAGGGCTTTGGCAAGCGTTATCCCGCCAGCCTCTCGGGCGGGCAGCAGCAGCGGGTCGCCCTGGCGCGTATGCTGGCCGCCAACCCAGGAATCCTCATGCTCGACGAGCCGTTCTCTGCCCTCGACGCGCACCTCAAGGCGTCGCTTGAGCACGGCCTTCTCGACCTGTTCGAACGCTTTGAGGGGACCATCCTCTATGTGTCACACGACATAGACGAGGCGTTTCACTTCTGCGACCGCATCGCGGTCATCGACCGGGGCACGTTATGCGAGGTCGCCCCCACGCCGCAGATCGTCTCGCATCCCCATACGCTTGCCACCCTCAAGGTCTCGGGCGTCAAGAACATCTCGCCTGCCCGCAAGGTGGGGGAGTACGCCGTCGAAGCGCTTGACTGGGGCCTCACCCTCACCTGCGCCCAAGAGGTGCCTGATGACGTCTCACATCTCGGCGTGCGCGCCTCCTATCTCCGCGCGGCCCTCGACAGCGACAGCGCCAACGCCTTCGACGTCGAAGTCCTCCGCACCATAGACTCCCGCTTCGACCGCTCCGTCACCCTCGTCCCCCTGTCCCCGCCCGTATCCGCAAAACCAGCGGGCGCTCTCCAGTGGAAGGCCAGCAAGCTTGCCATGCCAGAAGGCCAGTTGCCGGTAAAGGGGCAGCGACTGCGCATTCATGTCCCACCCGCCCAGATTTACCTTGTAACGCGCTAAAACCCTGCTAGCCACCGAGAAATGATGGATTTTGGTACTAAAATCGCCAGTTCTATTGACCAAATCCGAGTAACTGCTAATATTCAGAATCAGGATTTCAGTGCGCTGAAGTGCTTTTTCGTGTGCGCGCCCTGATGCTTACGTAGCTTAAACGACAGTTGGAGGACTTAAGATGCCCGATATCAGTGGTAGGGAACACTTGGCCGTCATCAAGGTGGTTGGCGTGGGCGGCGGTGGGACCAATGCCGTCAACAGGATGGTCGAGGCCGGCATCAAGGGTGTCGAGTTCATAGCTATCAATACCGACCGCCAGGCGCTGCTCATGTCTGACGCCGACCAGACCGTGCATATCGGCGAGGACCTTACCCGCGGCCTCGGCGCCGGTGCCAACCCCGAGATAGGGGCTCAGGCGGCCGAGGAGTCACGCGCCGAGATACGCGACGCGCTTGCTGGTGCCGACATGGTGTTTGTCACGGCTGGCGAAGGCGGCGGTACCGGTACCGGTGCGGCCCCTGTCGTCGCCGAGATAGCGCGCGAGGACATAGGCGCGCTCACGGTGGGCGTTGTCACGAAGCCCTTTGGCTTCGAGGGGCGCAAGCGCCGCAGCCAGGCCGACGACGGCGTCATGCTCCTCGCGCAGAAGGTCGATACCCTCATCGTCATACCCAACGACCGCCTGTTGCAGATCGTCGAGAAGAAGACCTCCATGCTCGACGCCTTCCGCATCGCCGACGACATCCTGCGCCAGGGCACCCAGGGCATCACCGACCTCATCACCATCCCCGGGCTTATCAACCTCGACTTTGCCGACGTGCGTACCGTCATGAAGGACGCCGGCACCGCCATGATGGGCATCGGCGTCGCTTCAGGCGAGAACCGCGCCGTCGAAGCGGCCACGCAGGCCATCTCGAGCAAGCTGCTCGAATCGTCCATCGTGGGCGCCAACCGCATCCTCGTCTCGGTCTCCGGCGCGTCTGACATGAGCCTCATCGAGGTCTCCGAGGCCGCCGACACCGTCACCGAGGCCGCCGACCCCGAGGCCATCATCATCTTTGGGTCGGTCATCGACGACACCCTGGACGACCAGGTGCGGGTCACGGTCATCGCGACCGGCTTCAACGACACCGACACCCAGGGCTCGCTTGACTTTGGCACACCGTCCTACACGCCCGCCTCGGCCAACGACCAGGCAGCAGCCTTTGCTGCGCCGTCGCGGCCAGCACCCCGCCCGCAGGGCGGCGGCAATATCTTCGAGGATGACTACATCCCCGATTTCCTTAAACGGGGGTTCTAGTACGTCTGATTCGCTACAACAGAACCTTGGGGAAATCACCAGCGCCATCGCTGATGCGTGCGCGCGCGTTGGCCGTGACCCGCATGAGGTCACCCTTGTCGCTGTGAGCAAGACCGTGGGCCTTGATGCGGTCGCCAGCGCCATCGTGGCGGGTATCCACGACTTTGGCGAGAACCGCACGGCGGCGTTTAACGAGAAGCACGCGGCGTTTCCTCAGGAGCGCTGGCACTTTATCGGGAGCATCCAGACCAACAAGGTCAAGGAGTTTGTGGGCAAGGCGCACCTGGTACACTCGGTGGCAAGCGAGCGGGCGCTTAACAGCATCGCTACACGGGCGCAGGGCCTGGGCATCACCCAGGATGTGCTCGTCGAGGTCAACGTCTCGGGCGAGGCGAGCAAGGACGGCGTGGCCCCAGGCGGTCTTGAGCCCCTGCTTGAGCGGGCGGCGGGCCTTGAGGGCATACGGGTGTGCGGGCTCATGACGATGGCGCCGCAGGACGATGCCACGGCTGCACGCACAGCTTTTAGAGGACTTTTTACGTTGCAGGAGAGGCTACGGCCTCATTTTATGGGGAGTGAGCACGTCCATTTGTCAGAACTTTCTATGGGAATGTCGCAAGATCATGTGATTGCGGTCGAAGAAGGTGCTACCATTATACGAATCGGCAGGAGTATCTGGACCTAAACTGCCAGGCGGCGCACCGGCACCACAGACGCAGCATGCGTTCGCGTTTTTCAAGGTTGGAGTTGATATGGGTATATTGGACAATGTGAAGAGCCGTCTGAATATCGGCGGTCAGTCGAGTCGGCCTGACGACGGCTATGACGACAGCGCCTATGCGGAGGACGGCTACGACGACTATGCCTATGACGGGCAATATGACGACGACGGCTATGAGACTGCCTACGACGAGGCGTCGGCGGGCAGCCCGCGCGCTACAGCGTCCCGCTCCTTTGGGGTGGCCCGTACCGACTACCAGACCGACGACCATGCGCCCATCATCTCGATGACCGACGTGCGCTCACAAAACCTCACACCCCGTGCGCGGCAAGCAGCCGGGCAAGCAGCTGGGCAGTCTACGCGCCCAAGCTCATCGGCGCGCCGCTCAACGGCCAACGGCTATGTGTCGAGCCAGTTCGACGACGACTCGAAGGCGCTCAACGACGCGCTCTCCCGCTCCAGTGTGAACTCGCTCTCCCAGTTGCGCACCGAGCGCCAGCGCTTCGACGAGAGCGACGACTCCATCGCCTTCAACGACACCCCCTCGTACTACACCAGCCGCTCGGGCCAGCCCACCGTGCGGCAACAGCGCGGCAACCGGGCATCGAGCGGGTTTCGCCAGGTGGTCGTTGTGACCCCGGCCACCTACGCCGATGCCGAGCAGGTCGCGGTGGCCCTCAAGGCCGGCAACGCGGTCGCCATCGTGCTCAACAACCCCCGCCCCGAGCTTGCAAAGCGCATCCTCGACTTCGCCTTTGGCGCGGCGAGCGCGCTCGACGGCCAGGTCGACCGCCTGGCCGACCGCGTATTCGCTATCACCCGCGACTTTGCCCTCACGCAGGAGGAGCAAGAGCTCCTCCGTTCCCGCGGCATCATCTAAGGGACGCACACCATGGCAACCATCGTCGAGGCACTGGGGAAGATAGCCCTCATCGGGGGCGGCAAGATGGGGGAGGCAATCGTCGCCGGCCTCGTCAACGGCGCGCTCTTCGACCCCAAGACCATCGTCGTTGCCACCCCGGGCGCCGAGCGCCGTGCCTATCTCAGCGAGACCTACGGCATCGACTGTGTGGCCGAGGGCGCCCAGATTGCCCATCCCCGCACCGCCCTGCTCGCCGTCAAGCCGCAGGCTCTGCGTGCTGTTGCCGAGGCGCTCACAGCCGCTCCTGCCTTCGACCCTCTCCGCGTCATATCCATCGCCGCGGGCATCACCACCGCGACCCTCTCCGAGCTCTTCCCCCACGCTGCCGTCATCCGCGTCATGCCCAATGCGCCGCTCATGGTGAGCGCTGGCATGAGCGCCGTCTGCGTCGCGTCGCAAACCCCCCGCAGCGAAGGCGAGATTGTGTGCGAGCTCTTCTCGCTCATGGGTGAGGCCCTGTTGCTTGACGAGGCCCTCATCAACGCCGCGACCGCTATCAACGGCTCCGGCCCCGCCTATTTTGCCCTGTTCGTGCAAGAACTGGCCCAAGCAGGGGAGAAGGCCGGCCTTGCCCCCGCCAGCGCCCTCCTCCTCGCGCAGCAGACGATGGCCGGCACCGCGCGTTACCTTGAGCTCACCGGGCAGACCCCCCAACAGCTCATGGATGCCGTGACCAGCCCCCATGGCACCACCCAGGCGGCACTCGAGGCCTTTGTGGCCCGCGATGTCGCCGGGACCATACAGGCGGCAACACAGGCCGCCGTACATCGAGCGGAGGAACTCGCATGCCCGTCGTGATGCTGATAAGTGTTGTGAGCCGTCTGGTCGACCTCTATGTGATCCTCATCGTGGTATGGGCGATCTTCTCGTGGTTTGACCACAGCAAAGGGATACTCAACGACATCTACAAGGTGCTCGACACGCTGGTGGGCCCCTACATCAAGCTCTTCAAGCGCATCATCCCGCCGCTCGGGGGCATCGACATAACCCCTATTATCGCGATACTTGCCCTTGAATTGGCAATACGGGCGCTCCAGGGGCTTCTTATGGGGCTTTTATGACACCAATACCCTTTAACATTTGCCATCCTATGGTAAGATATGCGCATATAAACGGTATAATAGTGTTACAACGAGCAAGAAGACGATAGCCTGGCAGCACCGAGGGAACGGTTTTGATACTGAGAGGAACGGTCATGAGCATAACCGCACAGGAAATACAGCAAGTAGGCTTTGGTTCGTCCCGCCGTGGCTACGACTCGCAGGAGGTCGACGACTTCTTGGAGCGGGTGGCCCGTGAGGTAGATCTCCTCAATCGCGCCCTTGCAGAGGCCAAGGACCGCCTTGAGCTTGCCGATCAACGGCCTTCTGCGTCCGGTGCGGCCTCGGGCATCGCTGAGGACTCCATCTCAAAAGCGTTCATCGCAGCGCAGCGCAGCGCCGACGCCCTTATGGACGAGGCACGCCGTGAGGCAGAGAAGCTGTACCGCGACTCTGAGGGCAAGGCCCGCGACATTGTGCGTGACTCCCTTGCCGAGAAGCAGCGCATCCAAAACGAGATTGACCGTCTGCGCGAGTCCTGCGAGCAGTTCCGCACCGACTACCTCTCGCTGATCCACCACTTCAACGCCGATGCCCAGAAGACGTTCCCGTCCGTAGACGAGAAGGCGGCCGCGCTTGGTGCGCCCGCGCCCGATGTCGAGGCCCAAGGCCTCTTCGCCGCCAATGACGCGGCTGTAGCCGCCCCTGCCCCCGCAGAGGAGCCTGTCCCTGAGCGGCCCTCGTACACGCCAAAGCCCCCAGTCGAGGAAGCTGCTGCTGTCGCAGAGGAGACGGCCTACTACCAAGACATCCCCACTGCCTATGACGCCTACGATGACGATGACGACGACCTCGACATCGAGGAGATCGACTGACCACCCTCGCCGTTAAAGTCTCCCCCCGCTCGTCAGGCGACCTGCTGGCGGGATGGCTCACCAGTGAGCGCACCGAGCTCCATGTCAAGGTAACTGCCGTCGCAGACGGCGGCAAGGCAAACGAGGCCCTCATCAAGCTCATTGCCCGGGAACTTGGTATCCCCAAGGGTGCGGTGCGCATCATGCGTGGTGCGACGGCACGCCATAAGCTCCTGCAGCTCGAAATCGATGCCGGCCGTTTTGATGAATGGGCGCGGCATCTGCCGGTCTGCCCGTAGAAGGCCGCCCCCATTTGGTATATCATAGAGCGTGAACGCAGCAGAAGGGATTCGCACCCCGTCGAGGAATCGACCTTATCGCAAGGAGAAACCATGGGCTTCGTGATCGTCACCGACTCTTCATCAAACCTTCCCGAGGCCATGATCGACCATTATGGCCTCCATGTCCTGGCCCTTGAGTTCAATGTCGAGGGCGAGGTCTACCGCAGCTACCTCAAGGGTGCCATCACCGACCTCAAGCAGTTCTACACGATGATGCGCGCGGGCAAGGTCGTCACCACCTCGCTTATCAGCACCGAGGAGACCGACACGATGATGCGCGCGCTCTTCACACAGGGCCTCGACGTCCTCTACCTGGGCTTCGACTCGGCGCTCTCGGGCAGCTATGACACCGCCAGCTCCTATATGCAGCACCTGCAGGAAAGCGAGTTCCCCGAGCGCACACTCCGCTGTGTCGACACGCTCGCCGCCGCCTTGGGCCAGGGCCTCTTTGTGGTCGATGCCGCCAAGAAGCGCGAGGCCGGTGCCAGCCTTGACGAGCTGGCTAGCTGGGCCCAGGAGCACCGCCTCGACTACGCCCACTGGTTCACTGTCGAAGACCTCAGCTACCTGCAGCGGGGCGGGCGTCTCTCCAAAGGCGCTGCGTTTGCCGCGACCGTGCTCAACATCAAGCCAGTGCTCCATGTCGACTCCGCTGGCTATCTGGTGCCGGTGGAGAAGGTGCGCGGCCGCCGTAAGTCGCTCCAATCCCTCTTCGACCGGTTTGCCGCGACTGCGGCGGAGCCCAAGGCGGAGCAGACGGTCTACATCTCACATGGCGACTGCATCGAGGATGTCGACATACTGGTGAATATGATCAAGGATGCCTTTGGCGTCACCGATTTTGTCATCAACAACCTCGACCCTGTCATAGGTGCCCACGCCGGCCCCGGCACCGTGGCCCTCTTCTTCCGCACCGATCAGGAACGATAAACCCGCCACTGTCATCTTTGGGCGCAGCCCGAGGATCCTTGCGCGTAGCGCCACAAACTTCTCCAAAAGCCGGGACCCGGCCACGGCTCACGCCGCGACCGGGTCCCCAGAGTGCCCAAATCAAACCTCGGTAAGGGCAATTACCGGGGCTGGATTGGTAATCAGGTGTAGAACAGCATGTGGTTGTACGTTGGCACCGGCCAGTAGTCGTGTCCCACGAGCAGCTCCATACTGTCAACGGCCGTGCGCACGGCGTTCATCGCGGGTATGACCTTCTCCAGATACGCAAAGGCGTTGCCTTTGGAGCCCTCCACCTGCTCTGCCGCAACCAAAGCGGCCTCAAGTGCCTCGACACCGCTGGCGATGGCGTTGATTCCATCGGTCAATTTCCCAAGCAGGGCTTCTTCGGCCGAGGTGTCAAGCGCCTCGCTCACGTCCTTCTTTGACGAGATAGACGCGGCTATCGTCGTCGAGTACTCGATGATGGCGGGCAGAAAGCGCGCGCGGGCCATACGGGCAGTCGTAAGGCCCTCGATGTTGATCTTTTTGGAGTAGTGCTCCAGCTTGACCTCGTAGCGGCTCTCGATCTCTACCTTGCTCAACACGGCGTACTTCTCAAAGACCGCGATGCTCTCGGGCGCGATGTACTGCGACAGGGCCTCCGGGGTGCTCTTGAGGTTGAGAAGCCCGCGCTTCTGGGCCTCTACGGGCCATTCCTCGCTGTAGTTGTTGCCGTTGAAGACGATACGCTGGTGGTCGGTGAGGACCTGTTTCATATACTCTTTGGCGGCCTTTGCAAAGTCTGCGGCACCGGTGAGGGCGTCGGCAAAGTCGGAGAGGGTCTTGGCGACGATGGTGTTGAGAATCGTGTTGGCATCGCTCAGGTTAATCTCGGCGCCCGGCATACGAAACTCGAACTTGTTGCCAGTAAAGGCAAACGGCGAGGTGCGGTTGCGGTCGGTGTTGTCCTTGATAAAGGTTGGCAGCGTGGGGACGCCCAGGTCCATGGTCTGCGCGCCGGTCGAGCTATAGGCCTCGGCATTGATGATGGCACGCACCACGGCCTCCAGCTCGTCGCCCAAAAAGATCGAGATGATGGCCGGCGGCGCCTCGTTGGCACCCAGGCGGTGGTCGTTGCCGGCACTTGCGACGCTCATGCGCAACAGGCCCTGGTACTCGTCAACGGCCTTGATGATGGCAGTGAGGAACACAAGGAACTGCAGGTTCTCAAACGGCGTGCTGCCGGGCTCAAGCAGGTTGGCGCCATCGGCACTGATGCTCCAGTTGTTGTGCTTGCCGTTGCCGTTGATGCCCTCAAACGGCTTCTCGTGCTGCAGGCACACGAGTCCGTGATGCGAGGCCAGCTTGCGCATAAGCTCCATCGTGAGCAGGTTCGCGTCGATGGCGGCGTTGGTGGTGAGGAAGATGGGGGCCAGCTCGTGCTGCGACGGGGCGACCTCGTTGTGCTTGGTGTTCGCAGGGATGCCCAGCTTCCACAGCTCGGTGTCAAGCTCCTCCATAAAGCGGTTGACGGTGGGCCGTATCGCGCCAAAATAATGCTCCTCAAGCTCCTGCCCCTTGCAGGGGTTGGCACCAAAGAGCGTGCGGCCGGTGAGGATAAGGTCGAGCCGGTCGGCGTAGTCCTCCTCCTTGATGAGGAAGTACTCCTGCTCGGGCCCCACCGTGGTCGAGACCTGCGCGATGTCCTTGCCAAACAGCGCCAGCACCCGCTTTGCCTCGCGGCTGATGGCATCCATCGAGCGCAGTAGCGGCGTTTTCTTATCCAGCGCCTCGCCTGTATAGCTCACAAAGGCCGTGGGGATACAGAGCACGTTGTCCTTGATAAACGCGTAGCTCGTGGGGTCCCACGCGGTGTAGCCGCGCGCCTCAAAGGTGCTGCGCACGCCGCCGCTGGGAAAGCTCGATGCGTCAGGCTCGCCTTGGATGAGCTCTTTGCCCGAGAAGCTCATCAAGGCCCGCCCGTCGGCCTGTGGGTTGAGGAAGCTGTCATGCTTCTCCGACGTGATCCCGGTGAGCGGCTGAAACCAGTGCGTGTAATGCGTCGCGCCCAGCTCGATCGCCCACTCCTTCATCGCGTGTGCGACGACGTTGGCCACCGCGAGGTTGAGCGGCTCGCCCTCTTTCACCGTCTGCGCAAGCATCTTGTACGTAGCGCTTGGTAGGCGCTCCTGCATGACATGGTCATTAAAGACCAGGCTGCCATACGTCTCAGAAATCGTTGCCATAATTCGAGCACTCCTTTTTTCGTAGGGAAACCTTCGCATACCAAGGTATATCATAATTGTTTCAAACCCATTAACTATCTGAGGTTTTTTAAGAACTCCTACGGATAC
>JAITNB010000063.1 GCA_031290695.1 Coriobacteriales bacterium
TGACCTTCGACAACGGAGACTCCTCCTGGTGCCACTGCGAGGGTGACACCTGTGTCTCAGACAAGGTATGGGATAAGACCAAGAGCGTCCTGCACGACCACTTCGCCACCATAACGATGGGGCATATCATCAAAGCCAAGTAACGCCCGTCAAGCCAGCACCGTCGCCCCAAATGCACGCTCGTCGACGCGCCAGTTGTCTGCGCCCAGTCCGCCGGCCGAGATGTCGTCAACTGGCAGTCGCGCATAACGCGCGGTCGCCTGTGCCGCCACGGTGCCATCTTCCAGCACAATCTCGCCTGCACCCTCAAAGACGCGCCTCGTCGACTTGGTAACGCGCGCCACCGCCTTGAGTGGCACGCCCAGCGGCACCGGCGCACGAAACTTCACGGTAAGCTCCATCGTCACGCCAAAGACCTCCGGCTCGCGTACCTGCACCGCCCGCCCAATGGCCTCGTCCAAAATCGCGCTTATCACCCCGCCATGCACCCGTCCGGGGTAACTCTGGTGCTCGGCCACCGTCTCAAACAGCGCGCACACGCTCCCGTCCTCCAGGTCAAGAAACTGCGCATGCAGCCCCAACCCGTTGCCCTCTCCACATACCAGGCACATGTTTGAGATGTTCTGCGCACCAATCACGTCCTTCTCCGTTAACTCATATCTCACAGCATCCCACCGTTCCCTTGTGTATAATCCTTACATCATTCATGATACGGCAGGCACGCCCACGAAGCGAACCCTGCTCCGCCAACCAACCCAAACGGAGTGATTGCCATGACAAAGGATAGTACAAACCCAGCGGATAAGACCGGGCAATCGCAGCCCGTGAGCCTGAGCGATGCCGTCGACGGAACCATCGCCGGCGAGTTCACCACCGACGACCCGCTTGACAAAGTGGTGCTCTACGCCTTTGACCAGGCGCGCCAGAAGCTTGAGGAAGGCGGCATCGTCGAGCCGTTCACCATCCTCGTCAAGGGCGAGAACCTCTACATCGAGAGCCATCCCGGCGAGGACGCGGTCGAGTGCTTTAACTCCGCGCGCAAGACGGTGTTCGAGATGGAGCAGGCAAGCGACGCCTATGTCTTTTGCTACGACGGCTATGTTGACCTCGACGAAGGCACCCGCGACGCCCTCGTAGTCGAGCGCGCCCGCAAGGACGACGACCTGGGGGAGGCCTTTGCCATCCTCTACACCGAGGACGAGGACGACGAGGAGGGCGGCATCGAGTTTGAGGACTCCATCTACGACCTCGGCGAGGCCTCCTCCCTCTACAAGGAGGAGCCCTTCACCCCTGAGGACCTGGAGGAGCTCTAGCAACATGAACGAGGCCCTGCGCACACTGCTTATAGCGGGAACGGACGAGGACGTGGCGTCACGCTATGCCACGCTCGCCCAACGCGCACAGGAGGTCGAGTTTGGCACCGTCGAGGCCGAGTACGTGGTGCTCGACACCGAGACCACCGGGTTCGACCCCCACAAAGACGGCCTCATCGAGATTGCGGCTGCCATCATGCAGGGGCCGCACATCCTCGACCGCTTCTCCACCTTTGTCAACCCGGGCATGGCCATCTCTGAGTTTATCACCCAGCTCACCGGCATCAGCGAGGACGATGTTCGCGACGCCCCCGGCCCTGCCAGCGCGGTCGAGGCGTTGCAGGAGTTTGTGGGTACCCGCGACGTCATTGCCCACAATGCCCCCTTTGACCGCTCCTTTATCGCGGCAAACACTGCGCCGGGCGGCAGCCACCTAACAAGCAGCGCCACCTGGATCGACACCGTGGAGCTTGCGCGTATCGCCCTGCCGCGCCTCAAGGTACACAACCTCGAGGTGCTGAGTGCGGCCTTTGCCCCCGCCCGCTCGACGCACCGTGCCATCGACGACGTCGAGGCGCTCTGCACCGTGTGGCGCGTCCTGCTCGTGGCCCTGAGCGACCTGCCCTCTGGCTTGCCCGGCTTCCTTGCCGAGATGTTTCCCAACACTGCATGGCCGCTGCGGGAGACCCTGCGCACGGTCGCCATGCAGGAGCCCACGGCCCGCTTCTCGCTGCAGGACGCCCGCGACGCCCGCGCCCGCACGCTCAAGACGCAGTTCAAGGTCGACGCCCTCGAACTCGACGGCGGCATAGCAGTACTGGAGGCGCTCACGCACGACGAGCTGCAGCTCGCCTATTCGCGCGAGGGCCTGGCCGGACAAATGTATGCGGCGTACGAGCCACGCGGGGAGCAGGAGCTCATGGCATGCGAGGTTGCCAGTGCCTATGCCACCAACACCCACCGCGCCATCGAGGCCGGCACTGGCGTGGGCAAGTCGATGGCGTACCTGCTGCCACAGGCGTTGTTTGCCAAACGCAACCGCATCACCTGCGGGGTGGCCACCAAGACCAACGCCCTGCTCGACCAGCTGGTCTACCACGAGCTGCCGCGCCTGTCGCAGGTGCTTGAGCCAGAAGGCGGCCTACAATACGTCGCTCTCAAAGGCTACGACCACTACCCCTGTCTGCGCAAACTCATGAACCTTGCGTCAGGCGACCAGGCGTCCCCGGGCGCAGCCACGCTTGTGACGACCCTGCTCACCTATGTGTGCCAGAGTGCGCAGGGCGACCTCGACCCGTTGCCGCTGCGTTGGAGCGAGGTCCCGCGCTTCGAGGTGTGCGCGAACGCCGACGACTGCTTGCACTACAAGTGCCGCTACCATCTGCGCTGCTTGCTCCACGGCGCACGCAAGGCGGCGCACAACGCCGACATCGTGGTGACCAACCACGCGCTGCTCTTTTGCGACGTGATGGCAGACGGCGGCATCCTGCCGCCCATCCGTCATTGGGTGGTCGACGAGGCCCACTCCGTCGAGGCCGAGGCGCGCCGTCAGCTGAGCGTGGCGGTCGACGCGCGTCTGTTCCTCACAACGCTCGACACCTTGCTGCATACTAGCGGCGCCCTCTCGCTCATGAAGCGCAAGGCGCTCACGCTCGACGGCGGCAACGTACTGGCGGGCCTTATCGATAACGCCCAGGCCGAGGCAAAATCGCTACAGGCAATAGCAATTTCGTTCTTCTCCTTTGTCAAGGACCTCTGCGAGATTGCCGAGCAGAGCAGCTATGACCGCGTTGACCTCTGGATCAACGCGCACGTGCGCGAAAGCGCCCCCTGGGGAGCCGTGCGTTCCACGGGCGGCTCGCTCGCCAGCCGCCTTGAGAAGCTGTGGCAGGTATGCCGCGACATCGTAAGCTACTGCGCGCAGTTTCCCGAGCTGCTTGAGACCCAGGGCGACCTCGCCGGTCTCACCGGAGAACTCAAGCACGTGTACACGGCCCTCGCGCTCATCCTCGACGGAGAAGACAGCGCCTACGTCTACAGCGCCGAGCTCGACCGTCGCCCCACCGCCCAGACCGACCGCCTCGTAGCCGCCCAAATCGACGTAGGCTCCGTCCTGCTCGACCGCTTTTATCCTACGGAGAAAAGCGTCGTCTTCACCTCCGCCACTATCGCCACCGGCCTGCAAAAGGAGCGCACAAAGGGGGCGCGCGAACGCGATACAAGCTTCGACTACTTTGCGCGCAGTGTGGGGCTTGACCGCCTGCCACCTGAGCAGTGGGACACCCTGCGCCTGGAGTCGAGCTACGACTTCGAGGGCAACATGACCGTCTACCTGCCCAGCGACCTGCCCGAGCCCAACCGTCCCGGCTACCTTGAGGCCCTCGAACAACTGCTGTTTGAGATTCACACGGCGCTCGGCGGCAGCGTGCTCACGCTGTTTACCAACCGCCGCGAGATGGAGCAGCTGCACGCCCGTCTCAAAGGGCCCCTCGACGAGGCGGGTATCACGTTGCGCTGCCAGACACGCGGCACCAGCGCCAAGCGTCTGCGCGACGAGTTTCTCGACAACGAGCAGTTGAGCCTGTTTGCGCTGCGCTCGTTTTGGGAGGGCTTTGACGCGCCCGGCGACACGTTGCGCTGCGTGGTTATCCCCAAGCTGCCCTTTGGCCGTCCCACAGACCCGCTCCAGCAGGAGCGTGGGCTGCGTGAGCGTGACGCGTGGAAGAAGTACGTCCTGCCCGAGGCCGTCATCGACCTCAAACAGGCCGCCGGCCGCCTTATCCGCAGCTCGACCGACCATGGCTCCCTCGTACTCGCCGACGCACGCCTCCTCACCAAGTGGTACGGCCCCTCCTTCCTCGACGCCCTCCCCTCGCAACGCCGCCATATCCTCGCCACTCCCGCCATCGCCGAGCACCTGCGCCAAGCCAACCAGGGATAGGCCAACCAGGGACAAGCCCCGCAGCGCGGCACAAAAATGCGACACAAAACACGGCACAAAAGCACAAAGAAGAATCGCCTTCGTGCTCCTTCTTTGTGTTCTCAACGCTATACTGTCCTTTATGCCTGTTGGAACAACGAGCGCTTGATGCAGACAAACATAAAGAGAGGGATGAGAAAACATGAGCAACACGCTACAGCAGATCGACCCCTATGAGTGGGACGACAACGTCTTTGCGCGTATCGGCAAGCAGTGGATGCTTGTTGCGGCGGGCAAGCCTGACGGCAGCGTCAATGCGATGACGGCGGCGTGGGGCGGCCTGGGCTTTATCTGGCAGACCCCCGTGGCCTTCGTGTTCATCCGGCCGCAGCGCTGCACCAAGACCTTTGTGGACGCAAGCCCCACGCTCTCGCTCTCGTTCCTTGCCAGCGAGTACCGCGACGCCCTCAACTTCATGGGCACCGTCAGCGGCTTCGACGACCCGCAGAAGGTCGAGCACTCCGGCCTCACCCTGGCCTGGCACGAGCCCCCAACCAGTGAACAGCCCTCGCCAGAAGGGCAGCGCGCGGCGGGGAGAACCCCGTACTTCTCCAATGCAGAGCTCGTCATCATCACCGAGAAGCTGTATGTGCAAGACATGGCCAAGGAGCACTTCCTCACCCCTGCGTTTGCCAACAGCTTCTACAAGGAGGACGACTTTCACACCCTCTACATCGCCCAGATCAAGGCCATCCTGAGCACCACCGTATAGCAGTACAGCGCGAGGATTCACGTGAGGACCCTCGCGCTGCATACCTGTTGCATCGCGCCTTATGTTCGGCTGGCGGCAGCCACATGAAGCTCTGCCGTGGAAATATGAGAGGAAGTTTTGAGATGGACATCAGACGCTCTAAAATTGATACGCGATATGGGGATGTTGCTATTTATGAGGTTGGCAATGGCGACCCGCTGATATTTCTGGGGGGCTACTCGCAACCTTTTGCTTTGGCGGATTACTATGGCCTTATTGAAAGATTGAGCGAAAAGTATAAGGTACTACTCATAGACTTGATGGGTTACGGCAATAGCGATATTGCAAAAGAAAGATGGGGTTTTTCCAAAAATCTTGAAGTTATAGACGAGGTGATAAGCAGGCTCGCACTCCATGGCTTCTCGATAGCCGGACATTCCCTTGGCGGCAATTACGCTCTTTGCTATGCTCTAACAAATCCAGACAAAGTAGAAAGGATTGTTCTGTTAGACACTTATCCATATATGAACAACCTCCTTCTTTCGATTAACCGTATCTTCTTTTTCTTTATTCAGAGAATGGTGAAGAAGGCGAGGAAGAAAGGCGATATCACCTATAAGCAAGTTGCCGAGAAAATGGGATACACAACTGGCGTCGAGAAGTATATTCCAGACGAAATCATCACCGAGCTCGAAAACCTGGCTACTATGAATTTCCTCAATCAAAATGTCATAGATGAACTAAGCGATACTGCTAAAACGCTCAAAATTGCTTTCAAGCAGAAACCTGTTGCTGTGCCCTGCCTGGCCTTTTGCCGCTCCTTGACCTTTGGTTCTGTAAAAAGGCTGAAACGCAAGCATTTTCCTGATACTGAAATCATTCATCTGGGAAAAACCTCGCACAACATCCATATTGATAACCTGGATGTGGTAGCAGAGAAGATTTTGAGTGTATCAAGGAGGCGTATAACTTGACAAGCCTTGTGCCAAACTTGTCCAGACCCACTACTGCAAAAACAAGCTGATTGAGCCTGAGAACAAGAAACCCTGACACTCCCCTTACCCGCCTTGACGAGCGTATGGGTCATGCCAAGACCGCTCGTCTCATCGTCGCCTCTCAACGCAGGTTGTTCCGCTATGAGTGACAGGCGCGCGACGGGCGCAGGTTCACTATACTGTTAACGAACACCGCAAATGATCGGGCAAGGAAATACGATTGGGAGAAGACCGTGGATCAAGCCCTGTTGCAGCGCCTTCTAACTCATGAATGTGCATTATTGGTCGTTGATGAGGTCACCTCGACCAACGACGAGCTGCGTGGGCTGATACAGGCGCGCGAAGGTGTAGGCGTGTGCCAGAGGGACGTACAGCTTGACTCACAGGTACGTCCCTCTGGCACACCTCCTAACACACACGCCACTCCCCTGTGCGTAGTGAGTGCGAGGCAGACGGCGGGGCGGGGGCGGTTGGGACGGCCCTGGGCTTCTCCGGAGGGCGGGGTATACCTCTCGTTGTTGCTGGAGCCTGTGGCAGGCCTTGATGCCTGTAGCGCGCTGCCTCTGGTGGTCGCCTTGGGGGTGCGCGACGCGCTTGCTGCCCTTGCGAGTACCAACGTGTGCATCAAGTGGCCCAACGATGTGATGACGCCCCAGGGCAAGCTTGCCGGCATCCTGGTCGAGACGGCGACTACAACACAAAAGGCGCCTTCCCCCTTTTGTGAGACGGTGGCCGCAGCGCAAAAAGAGCCCCTTCCTCCGTGTCAGCCTCTGTGCTCTCGACTCATTGTGGGCATCGGTATCAATGTCAATCGACCGGTGCAGGGAGCCTTTGAACAGGCGGCCTACTTGAATGATGGCGCAACAAGCCCTACCATACTGTTATGCGAGGCCATTGCCGCGGCCGTTATCAGCAAGGTGCTCGCCCGATACGATACCTGGCAGCAGAGCTGCTATCGATTTGTACCGTTCAAGGATGAATACGAGTGTTGGCTCACCCTCATGGGGCAGGAGGTCACGGTGCGCGCCATTGACGGCACACCCATCGCCGCAGGACAGGTGCAGGGCGTTGACGAGGCGGGGAGGATCCTGCTCTTGTCCGCAGGGATTACCACGCCGGTGACCGCTGGCGAGGTCACCTTACGAGAGCCTGCCAGCAACGAGGGCGCACGGACAGTTTGACACATGAGAAACAGGGAACGATGCTTGAGACAAAGGACGAAGTAACAACAACCGCAGAGCCTCCCGCCAAAAAGAGCAAGGCCCCTGCCCAGGTCGAGCGCCTGGGCACCGCCAAGATAAGCAAGCTGATGGTGGAGTTCGCGATACCGTCAATCATCGGCCTGGTGGTCAACGGCCTGTATAACATCATCGACTCCATCTTCATGGGACACGCAATGGAGGGCATAGGCCTGGCTACCGCGCAGATTGCGACTCCCATCATGATCTTTAGCATGGCTGTTGGGGTGCTCATCGGGGCTGGCGGCAATGCGCTTGCGGCCCTGCGGTTGGGCGAGGGCAAGCACGATGAGGCCGAGCGGGTCATGGGAAACGCCTTCTCACTGACCATCATCGCCGGCGTTCTGTGTACGGCCTTGGTGCTGGTGTTCATAGACCCGGTGCTCACCCTGTCGGGTGCGAAGGAAGACCTGTGGGAGCCGTCGCATGTGTTTGTACGCATCATCTCGTTTGGGTTCGTGTTGCAGTTCTTTGGCATGGCGTTCAACAACTTCATCCGCACTGCGGGCGACCCCAACCGCGCGCTCTACACGATGGTGGTGGGCACAGTTGCCTGTATCATCCTCAACTTCTTCTTTGTCATGGTGTTTGGGTGGGGTGTCGCGGGCTCCGCATGGGCGACGGTGATTGGCCAAGGGGTCAGCGCCTTTATGATGCTCTGGTACTTCACGTTCTCAAAGAAGGCGCCCTTCAAGCTGCGTCTGCCCTGCCTCAAGCTCAAGAGACGCCTGGTCACGAGAATCTTCATGCTGGGAGCAGCGGCGTTTGTGCTGCAAAGTGCTAATGCAATTATCGGTATCCTCCTCAACCAGCAAATGGGGATCTACGGAGCACTGAGCGGCCTTGCGGCGACCCCTGACGAGTCAGTCACTGCTGTGCTTGCCGCCATCGGAGTGGTGCAGCGCATCGCCATGTTCACCTTCTTCCCGATACTCGGGGTGGCGATGGCCG
Organism: Coriobacteriales bacterium; assembly: GCA_031290695.1. The sequence continues at coordinate 8,169 of JAITNB010000063.1, forward strand.
CACAGCCGCTCTTTGGCTACAACTACGGCGCGTCGTCCTTTGACCGCGTCAAGGCGACCTTCAAGGTCTCATTTGCGTGGATCATGGGTATCGGCATCTTCTTCTGGATACTCGTGCACCTGTTTCCCAACCAGATCGTCAACCTCTTTGGCGTAACGGGCGAGCTGCAACACTTCACGGTGATCGTCCTGCAGGTGCAGCTGTTCCTCATCCCGTTCATGGGCTTGCAGGTGATAAGCGCGAACTACTTCCAGTCCACCGGCCAGCCTCTCAAGTCGATGCTGCTCTCGCTCACCCGCCAGGTACTCTACCTCATCCCGCTGCTCTATGGGCTGCCGCTCCTCATGCCGCTTATTAGCCCGTCGTTCAGAGGCGTCGACGGGCTCTACTACGCGTTTCCCATAGCCGACCTGCTCTCGGTCGCCACCGCCACCATCATGATGGTGCTCGAGTTCAAGAAGCTCAACGCGAAGATAGCGACAAGCGCGGACAAGAACGCGTCAGCCCTTGCTGTGGAGAAGCCCGCAATCAATGCTTGAGCACATTCCTGTGTAGCCTCCATTCATTTCCAATTGTGCTTTGCACTGGTACTGCGACTTGGTATCGAGGTAGTGAAGTACCTAAGAGATAGGCTGCGCTATTTAAGGAAGAAGCCCCGGAGACAACGTAAGTAGTCCCCGGGGCTAAACACCTATCACCTGGTGCTGGATGTCCTAATTATGGCAACCTTCGTCCTGAGCCTTATCTACCTCGTTCAGTCGCTGCGCAGGAGGTAGCAGCGGATTGGTAGCGGAAACAACCCTTTTGCGCGGGGGAGGTCGCCTAGGTTGACGGCTTTGAGGGTGACGCTTAGGGCGAGCCTGGTGTGACAAAGTTGGCAGATGTTTCTCCTGTCAGCCGCATTTGATGTAGTAGTTGCAGTTCTTGGGCTTCACGTTATCACGGAGGATGGAGTGCTCATGCCGTCGTTAGCGACTTGCTCGGGCGCCCTGCCTTACGCGGGTTGGCAAGACGGTTGTTGATGGACGCGAGGGTCACAAGACGCGTGTCGCTGAAGGTAATGGGCTGTAATACCCCGTCATCGAGCATGTGTGCCACGCGCCCCTTTGTGACGCCCAGCATCTCCGCAGCCTCGGTGACGGTCACGCACTTGCTGCGTTCGATGAGGTCAGGCGTCACCTCGACCGAGACGGCTGTGCGCAAAGTCCCTTCGCAGTATCCTTTGAACACGGGTTCAGGCAATGTCTCGCCTGTGTCAATGGAGGACGCGATGACAAGCTGCAAGACCTCAGCGGCACGCTCTGTCGCTTGGATGAAGTCATCGCCTTGTGTGAACGCATCAGGCAGCTGGGGAAAGCTCACAAAATAGCCGCCGCTGTCATCCTTGAACTCTGCCTCATATATGAATCGGGTGCTCATAACGTTCTCCTCTCGTGTAGGCTGGGGCGAAGGCTTGCCGCCCTCGCCCCTCCTGTCACCATCCGGCTTGCTCCTGGATGCGTTTCCAAGTCTCCCATTTCAAGTTCTCACCTTTGTCTCCTGCAATGGTCACATTCCTTGCCCCGTTGCTGAACTTCCTATGAGACCCTACCTGGTTGACCTTCCGGTACCCTTCCTTCTCAAGCCTTCCGATAACCTCGCGGACTGTCGGTGGTTGCATGCGTACCTCCTTACCGCGCATTTATATTATAAACTAGTTGTTAATTAAGTACAATAGAAAGTTGCAAGTACTTGCGTTTTATCCTATGAGTTATGTAAACGAATGGCGGCTGTCAGCTTTGCCTTGTGTCCCGGCAGAAGTGCGAGCACAATCTGCCCGCCCTTCTCCCTGATTGCAACCCTGGCTGCATCCTCTAATAGCGGTTGTCGAAGATGCGCTTGCTCTTTTTCTCGCTGCGGGGGAGGTCGCCCAGGTTGACGGCTTTGGGGGTGACGCTTAGGGCGAGCTTGTCTTTGATGGCCTTGTGCAGGGCGAGCTCTACATAGGGGCGGGAGGGCTCGGGGGCGGCGGTCTCGAAGAAGACTGTCATGATGTCTTTGCCGTTGAGGTGGTCGATCATCACCTGGTACTCGCTGCTGGCACCCTCGGTTATGGCGAGGGCCTCCTCGATGTGCGCGGGGAAGATGTTGATGCCCTTGACCTTGATCATGTCGTCGCTGCGGCCAATGAGCGTCTCGATGCGGGGGTAGGGGCTGCCGCAGGGGCAGTCGCCGGGTACGATGCGCGTGAGGTCGTGGGTGCGGTAACGGATGAGCGGTGCACCCTCCTTCTGCAAGGTGGTGATGACAAGCTCGCCGCTCTCTCCCTCGGGCAGTACCGCGCCGGTGGTGGGGTCGATAATCTCAAAGTAGCAGTAGTCGTCCCAGTAGTGCATGGCCGTCTGCGCGTCGCAGTTGATGCCGATGCCGGGGCCGTAGATCTCGGTGAGGCCGTAGATGTCGTAGAGGCGCACGCCCAGCTCGTTGGCGATGCGGTTGCGCATCTTCTCGCCCCAGCGCTCGGAGCCTATAACGCCTTTGCGCAGCTTTATCTTGTCGCCTATACCGCGCTCGGCGATGGTCTCGGCCAGCAGCAGCGCGTAGGACGACGTGGCGCCCAGCACCGTGGACTCGAGGTCGATCATCATCTGGAGCTGCTTGTCGGTGTTGCCAGGACCCATGGGGATGGCCATCGCGCCCAGCAGCTCGGCTCCCAGTTGAAAGCCTATGCCGGCAGTCCAAAGGCCGTAGCCCGGTGTGATGTGGATGCGGTCGTCACGTGTCACGCCCGCCATCTCGTAGCAGCGCGCAAACATGAGCGCCCAGTCGTGCACGTCCTTGGCGGTGTAGGGGATGATGACCGGCGTACCGGTGGTGCCGCTCGACGAGTGGATGCGCACGATGTCGCGCGCGGGTACTGCGGTAAGCCCCAGCGGGTAGGCATCGCGCAGATCGTCCTTGGTGGTAAAGGGGAGCTGCCTAAAGTCCTCCAGCGTATGCACGTCGCGCGGGTCGAGCGCAGCGAACTTGCGCGCGTAGAAGGGGCTGCTGTCTTTGATGGTCGCAAGCAGGGTGCGTACCTGCTCAAGCGTCTGCGGGCTCATATGCATGGGGGTGCCTTTCAAACTCGTACTTCTCCATCAGCAGCTAATTATAAAGGTTATGTGCGGAGTATGTGGAGAAGGGATGGACGTGGCGGCCAAAATTATGGGCTTGCTGTGTAAATTGCATAAATGGTGCTGCTGGAAAGCACTTTGTTGTTATATTGCACAGCATATATTCGTGCTCTTTGGTGCCTGTGCGCGTGAGGAACAGGCCCAAAACGGGCAAAAGAGGGGAGCGTCATGAAGAACTTGAAAGGCATTTCAACACGGGCAGCGGTAGGCAGATTGGGGACACGAGCACAAAAGCTCTTGTCAACCCTGCTTGCCGTTGTGATGGTGGCGACCATCGTGCCGCTCTCCAATGCCTCCGCAGCCCCTGAGCCGGAGCAGGCAGCAAGCCCTCAGCAGGAGCAAGGCATTGGTGAGGAGCCTGACGCCGGAGAAGCGACGAGCCTTGAAGGCCAGGTGCCAGAAGGCGACGACGATGACCCAGCTGTTGAGCCCGGCTCACTTGCCATCCTGGAGCAACAGGAGGAAGTGGGCATTGCCGCCCAGGGCATTGCCGCCCAGGAACTCACCCCCCTTGAAGATGGCACTGAGGTAACAGACTGGGCCGGTCTGCGGGCGGCGATAGCCAACACAGCGGTCACCCGCATCATCCTCAAAAACGACATTACCCGTGACCTTGTTGGTGGGACTGCGACACAAGCCGCCGCCACTGCCAACGACCTGCCAGCGATTGCCAGGACCTTGGAGATCGACGGAGGCGGCTTCACCCTCAACTTCAACAGCCGAGGAGCAACGGCGGTAGACCGGGTTGGCTTTTATCTGGCGAGCAACACCACGCTGCGCTCCTTTACGCTCCAAAACATCAAGGTCATCAGGAGTGCGGGCACGCATGCCTTGATTAGCGGCAACAACACATCAAACACGGCCACCACAACCAATCAGTTCACAAACTCGAAGTATTGGACTGTCACGGTAGCGAACATCTCAAACTGGAACGGCACGCAAGCCGGGCAGCCGGATACGGGCGCCACCTCCCTCGTTGGCCTCTCTGACGGCATCGTTACCTATAAGGGAACCATCCGCTGGAAGATCAACACCGACCATCCCATCGTAAATGCCCGTTTTCACGATTTTGCACCCGGCTCGGATGTCATATTGTGGAACGGCTTTAATGAGGGCAACATCAGTGTGAGCAGCAGTTTGGCCGACCAGGCTCGTGCCATCCAGAGTTATCCTAACGAGAACAGCCTGAGCGCACCTGCCGTCATCCAGGCAACCGGCGGTGCACACGTGGAGCTCTATTCTGCCGAGAACCAGGCTGCGAACCTAAACCTGGGCAACAGGGACTCCAGCAGCGCAACCAGTACCGCGACGCCCGCGCGCGTTATCGTGCAGGGCGCGGGAACGCACGTATATGCCCACGGCACCGGCTATGGCACGGACGAATGGGGCGGTACCTTTGCCATCTTTGGCGGCAGCGGTGGCTTCGAGGTCAGCGGTGGTGCGGTGTTGGAGGTCGTTAGCCACGGTTGGGCCGGCTCAAATGGGAACAACTCATACGGGCAGCCCGCACTTATCCAGCAGATTACGGGCGGTACCTTTAATGTCACCGGCGAAGGGAGCCACCTGCTCATCCAGGCACGGTTTGCGAACAACAACTATGGCGGCGCGATCCGCTTTAGATACTGGGGCGGCCAGGTGTTTGAGATATCAGACCACGGCCGCGTGGACGTCATCCGCGATACCCAGGGAGCGACCGATGACAACAACCCCGCGGCCATCCGTTTTGGCACCGGCGCGGGTAACAAGCTGCATGTCTCGGGCGGCGGCGTCCTCCATGTGGAGAACAGCGGCAATGGCACCTATGCGAACCACGGTGTCGCCGTTGGCGGCAACGATGCCATTGAGTTCGATGCCGGCGGGTTTGAGTTCACACTGGACGGCTACCTGTCTGCGGTCGAGCTTGTCGCACGGCAAGGGGCAGCGCTTGATGCGGGAAGCGACCCCGGGACCATCACGATGGGGCCGGATACGGTATTCCTGGCCTCCGGCCGCACCAACGCAGACACCGGTGCCATTTTTGGCGCAGGCACGCTTACGTTCACGGCAAACAGCCCCCGGTTCTACGACTTCGTGAACACGAGGCCGGGCGGCGGCCGTGTGTTTGCCATCGGCGCATCCAGCACCTTCTCCTCAACCAATTCTGACGTTGCCATCTGGCGCAGGGGCGTTAACGCCATCACGGGCAACGCAGACAAGAACCTCACCCTTATCAGCTACGCGTTGTCGGGAACCAGCCTGGGGACCATCTCAGGCACAAGCGATGCCGATATGAGGGCGTATTACGCTCAAGGCACCGCCTACCGTATGGAGAACTACACCCGTATCAACGGCAACAACGCAGGCCCTGTTATTGGCGCGCTCCTTGACCTCACAAACGCAGACCGGTATGTGCGTGCCTCGGCGCGCGTGCCAGAAGGCCTGGACCAGGATGGCCGTGGCGTTATGGACGACGAGGCCTTCGCGACCATCAAGGTGACGCCGTTTGACGACCCCACCCATCCCTATGAGGTCAGGGGCATCGCCCTGGAAACCGATACCTACTATGAGGCAGAAACGGGCGTTGGCGCACTCGACGGCGCGATACACTATGCCCTCCCCACAGGGTTTCTCAAAGTGGGCGACACGTATCAGGTCATTGATGCCTGGCGCGGCGACGCGGCCCGCACCGTGGGCAAGATACATCCGGCCAGCGCCAGTGACATCGACCGGACCATCAGGACGGTTGCAGACGCGACCCCGCCCCTGCCGGCAACGGTCACGTCGGAGCCCTTCTATGCAAACCAGCGCAATCTGGCAGGCACCTGGACGCTGGATGCGGCGTATAACGCCGACCCGCCAACCACGGTGTACGCGGCGCTCAATGGCGTGGTGGTCCCTGGTGTCTTTGGCATTGTGAACGGGGACGGCACCTGGACGTACGCGCTTCCGTCAAGCGTGAGCCTCGCTGAGAACGACAAGGTCCAGATCATCCTGGAGGATGCCGCTGGCAACGCCAATCCGCTTGCGACAAGGGCCTTTCGTGACGCGACCTTCCCCCCGGCGACCACCGTTATCGTGCAAAAAGTCCTCTATGACATCACGGGTGCCAACGCCGAGATAGGAACCCAACAAGCCCAAGACATCCTTGACAGCATGGATGTTGACGCCGCCATCATCACGCAACTGGGTGCCCAGGGCATTGACAGCTCCAAGCCGGTTGGCAGCCAAGGCACTGCCATTGAGGTAGCGAGTGCGGGCGGCCTCAGCGCAACACCGGGGCTCTACACCATCACGCTTGTCATCTCTGACACCAAGGCTGGTACGCCGTGGACCAAGGCCTTCACCATCCGTGTGCTCCCCAACGAGTACATCGTGTTGGGCGCGCGGTACAGCATCGGCTACGATGCGGCACCGCGCATGAACAAGGCGCTTGCGGCGAGCATCACCGACGCTGGGCTCCTGCTACGCCACAAGGTGACAGTCTATGACCGGGAGGACAACTATAAGGTGGTACCCGACCGCGCGGCGGTAACGACGGGCAGCAGGAGCTTCCCCCTGGATGCCGCGCAAGGCCAGACGAAGCCCGGCACCTTTAACGTCCATGTTATCAATGACGTCCCTGAGGCAATACCTTCCACAAACGCCACCGTCCCGGTCACCATCGGTGACGGCGCACTGCCTACTGTGGCCGCCAGCTCCCCGCTCCAAGTCGTCTCGGGTGTGGCAAGCTACAATCCTTTGCAAGACGTCACTTCCAACGACCTTGAGGACGGTCTCAACGGCCCCGCAATCAAGCTGGTCGAGACCGATGGCGCAGGCAACCCTGTTTATGATGGAGAAGGCAACCCGGTCTGTCTCGACCCCACCTATGCCAACTCCAACGTCTCTGGCAAGCTGAGTATACCGGGCGTCTATGTGGACACCTATACCGCGGTGGACTCTGATGGCAACTATGCCGCGCCCGTCAAGCGCGTGATCGTGGTCAACGACGGCACCTATAGCGTTGGCCCACGCTACATCGTTTATGCCCGCAGCTATGCCATCGCAAAGACGGCCGTTGCCGGTACCAACGACGAGGTGCTCGCGCAATCTCACGCCGCTGCCTGGAACGCCCAAACCGGGGCCGTGGCAACGCCCGTTGTTATCGACAAAGATGGCTATACGGGCACCGCGGGCGTGTATCCTGCCACGATAGGCGTTGTTGGCGATGACGGCGACCCTCTGGCCCTCCGCCCCATCAAGATACAGGTCATCGACCGCGAGGTCATCGCTGATGACGGCAACGGCTTCTTTGTTGGCGCCAACAGCTTCAGGATCAACACGACTGATGAACTGGGCGTTACCAATGCCCGGCTGCTCACCCGCGCAAGCGCGGTGGCCTACGTGGTCACCAGTGCCATCGGCCAGGCCGATATTGTTGCCTCGGTACCTGCCGCGGTAGACGCCTATACGGGCAACCGTGACGGCATCCCTGCGGGCGGCGGCTCAACGGCCCTCTATGACCTGAGTGTCGCCAACAGCGCGGACCCGGCGACAAAGGCCCTGGTCAACGTGACCCTCTCAAACGGCAACCCCCCTGTTATCACCACTGCAACCCCCCTCGTGATAGAAAAAGGCACGGGGATAATCCTGAGCTCAGACCCCTATACCGGAGCGGCCTATATCGGCGAGGTATTCGACTACTCACAAGGCGTTGCGGCCACTGACGACTTCGACATTGTCGCAGGCGACCCCACCCATGCCTTCACGGGCCCCGTGACGCACAACACCGTGTATGCAAACTGGGGCACCGCTCCCGCCGGTGTCTATACCGTCGTCTACTCCGCCACCGACAGTGACGGCAACACGGCCACCAGCAACCGCGTGGTTGTGGTTGACGACGGTTCAATCACCATTGGCGGCACCTACATCATCCAGGCACGCAACTTTGTGGCCCTGCTCAAGGATGTTCCCGATGCGGCTGCGGGTGCCGCTGCCCTCGACGCTCATATCCTCTCAAAATCTGGCGCACGCGCCTGGTACAAGGAAGACGGAGCAGACCATAGCGCCGGCGAGATTGCCCTCGGCGCCCTCGTTTTGAGCAAAGCTGGCTACCATGACGCAGTGGGCGCGTACACGCCCATCGTTGTCTCTGCCGTGCTCGACCCCGGGATTGGGCTGATACCGGACGCAACCGCCATCAGGAATATCACGGGCAAGGTCGTCGATGCCGACCTCATCTTCGAGGACGACCCCTCCTACATCATCACGGCCAATAACTTCGCCCTGTCGCTTGACGACGCGCTGCTCTACAATACTGACGTGTTGATGAAGGCGGCACTTATCAGCCGCTCGGGGGCAACAGCCTATGAGCGTGCGACACTCAATGAGGTAGGCGTTACCGTTACTGACGAGACCGTGCCGGCCCCTCCCGTTATCGGGGAATATACGGCCAGCTACGCAGTGACTGGTCACGAGGCAGTGAGTGTGAGGGGAACTGTTGACATCAACAGCGGCAACCCCCCAGCCCTTACCGCGACCACTCCCCTTGAGGTTGAGAAGGGCACGGGCAACATCAAGATGCCCGGCGACGCGAGCGGCGTGTACTCTGGCGCGCCCTTTACCCCTCTGGCAGGCATAACGGTTATCGACCAGGAGGACGGTGCGTATCCCACGGCTAACGCCAACGGCCTGTTCCCCGAAGGCAACATTACGTGGCAGGGCTCCGTTGACCTCAACGTCGATGGCGTCTATACGGTTGTCTACACGGCGACCGACCTGGTGGGCAACCAGGACACGGCGACCCGTATCGTCGTCGTTAACGACGGCACCTACACGGTGGCCCCCGACTATATCCTGCAAGCGCGCGGCTTTGTTATCAAGGGGAGCGACGTGCAGCCAAACAGCCAGGCACAGGTGCTCGTCAAGACCAGGGCCCGGGCGTGGAACGCCCAAACGGGAGTGCCCGTCGAGGCCTTTGTTGGCGATTTTGGCACCCCGCTCTACAGCAGTACCCCTGATGACTATACGATTACCATAGCAGTTAGTAACAACACCACGGTCACCGCCCCTGTTACGGCCAGGGTCATCTCGCAGACTATCATCGTCGAGCCAGAAGACGGCGACGACCACTACTACATCACCGCCGATGAGGCCCTCATAAACTCGTATGACTACGACCGGGCAACTCCTGCGACCATCGACCTCCTGGCCCGCTGCAACGTCCATGCGTATCGGGACGACCGTGTGGCCACCGAGGTGCAGACGTCAGACCTCACAACCAGCAGCTTTAACGGCACGACCGACCCTGACGGCACCTATGACGGCAGGACGGGCGTATACGGGGCGGTCTTCTCCATCACCTTGCCCGATGCGAACGGCAAGAGCACCGGCACTGTGAAGGTCACCGTCGACGACCGCAACGCACCGGTGCTTGAGTTCTCCAACCCGGTAAGCCTTAAGCTCAACGATCCCAGCTTTACCACCCCGCTCGACGGTGTGACCGCAACCGACGTCGAGGACGGTGCCCTTGTGCCGGTCATCGACCCGGGCAGCGAGACGGTCGACCTCACCACCGCGGGTGTTTATGTTGTTGTTATCAGCGCGACGGACAGCGACCACAACACGGTGACGGGGCTGCGCACCTTTGTGGTGGGCGACCTCATCATCGGCGACCGGTACATCATCGGCGCCGCGAGCTTCAATATCAAGGACACGCTCGTCGATGTCTCGTCTGATGCCGCGAAAAGGAGACAGATACTCACAGCGTCTGGTACCCAGGTCTGGACCCGCGATGGTGCCTATGTTGATAACGACCCAACAAAGGAGTTCATCTATACGGGCGGTGCGACCCCGGTCACCAATCTCGACACGCTCAGTACCCTGCGGGTAGCAGATGGTGGCTACACCAACGTGGCACAGGACACCCCCTACGCCATCGTCATCGACTTCTCGGACGACCCCAAGGCGAAGGAGAACATCGATGCGCTCGTGTGGACGGGCGCCATCAATGACACCGGCGATTATCTGCTCAACTGGCAGGACTTCTCAATCACCATCGCCCAGGCCAAGACCGTCACCGGCCTCAACAGAGGTACGGCTGCCGCCAATGCTCAGGTTGTAGCCTGGGGCCACGCCAAAGTGTTTGACAAGGCACACGGCTTTGCCCTGGTTCCCAATGGGGCAAAGGTCGATACCTACACCATCGAGGCCGTCTCGAACCTAATCCCTGGGTATGAGGCGATCTACAGCGTGAACGTGGCCAACCCCCCGGTGGGGACGGGAACCGCGAAGGTGAAGGTCCTCGGCGGCGCCCCGCCCACCGTGAATGCGAGTTCTCCTTTAGACATCGAGGCTGGCACGGCGAGCTATGACCCCCTCACAAATGTGACCGCAGCAGACCCCGAGGACGCCCCTGCCGGTTATGCGGATAAGAGCAACATCTACCTCGTCAAGACTGAGGGAGGCACCACAACCTATGTCGCACCCACCTATGCGAACTCGAATGTCGACCTGGGCGTGCCAGGCGTCTACGTTGACACCTATACTGCCCTGGACTCCGATGATAATTACGCGACACCGGTCAAGCGTGTTGTCGTGGTCAACGACGGCACCTACAGCGTTGGCTCCAAGTACATCGTTTATGCCCAAAGCTATGCCATCGCACAGGCAGACGTCCTTGGCACCGATGCCGAGATACTCGCGGAATCTGGTCCCGCCAGGGCGTGGTCGGCCATCACCGGCGACGCGGCGGTGCCCGTTGTTAGCGCCAATGGCGGCTATACGGCCGCTGAGGGAGTTTATCCCGCCACGATAGGCGTGTCTGGTGACGAGGGCACACCCGTGGCAGGGCAGGCCCGTCGCGACATCAAGATACAGGTTATCGACCGCGAGGTCATCACGAGCGATGGCAAGGGTCACTTTGTAGGCGCCAACGCGTTTAAGATGAACTCGACGGCAGAGACAGGCATCGATGACGAGACCCTGCTCGCAAACGCAAACGCCGTTGCCTATGTGGTCGTGAGCATCAACAAGCAGCCCGACACCGTTACCCAGGTAGACGCGGCAGTGCCAAACGGCGGGTACTCCGGGCATCGTGACGGCACCAAGGGCGAGTATATACTGTCGGTCGCCAACAGCCAGAGCCTCACGACCGTAGCGGTGGTCAAGGTACAGGTCACCGACGGCCTGCCCCCGCAGATCAGCTTCGACACCCCGGTTGTCATCAGCAAGGGCGCGGGCTTTAACAACATGACGGGTGTTACCGCGACAGACCACGAGGACGGGCCTCTCCCCAACAGCGCGATACACGTTGTTGCGGTTGGCCCTGCGGTTGACACCAGCGCCGTTGGCGTGTACACGCTTACCTACTCCGTTACCGACAGCGACTTCAATACGGTCACGCGCAACCGCGTTGTCGTGGTCAATGACGGCTCGATTATCGTGGGCGACACCTACGTCATCCAAGCACGCAACTTCGTGGCGCTGCTTAGGGAGGTACCAAGCAACAGCGCCGCCCTGGACGCCCATATCCTCACCAAGGCAGGTGCGCGTGCCTGGTATAAGGAAGACGGAGCAGGGCATAGCGCCGGGCAGCCTTTCACCGGTGAGCTTGTTGTTGTAGACAGCGCCTCCTACCAAAAGGCGGTAGGCACCTATGCCCCCATCAAGATAACGACACTCGACGAGACGTCCCTGCCGCGCGAGATTACTGGCAAGGTGGTCGATGCCGACCATATCTTTGGTACCGACGATTACGTCATCACGGCCAATGATGTGTCGATGCTGCTCTCTGAGGCCGATGCGGGCGGGCTTGCAGACGCTGCGCTTGTCTCCCGCTCACAGGCAACGGCTTACAACCGGGCGAACTTCGCCGAGGTGCTCGGTGCCACGGTTGCCAGCAAGAACGTACCCACTGCCGGTGTCACCGGTGCTGGCTGGGCCAATTACGCCATTGCCGGGCATACTGAGGTGAGGGTACAGGGTGCCGTCGAGGTAACCCAAGGCGACCCTCCTGTGCTTAGCGTCAACCCGATAACCTACACGGTTGCGCTGGGCGCTGCCTACGACCCCCAGGACGGCGTCTCGGCTACCGACCCACAAGACGGCAGCCTTACGTTCACAGCGAGCCCCGCCGGTGCCGGCATCAGGTACACGGGCCTGGTGAACACGGCTGTTGACGGCGTCTACCCCATTGTTTACACTGCGACCGACTCCGATGGCAATACGGATACCAAGACACGCATCGTCGTTGTGGACGATGGTACCTACACCATCACGAGCGACTACATCCTGCGGGCCCGCGGCTTTGTTATCAAGGGCAGCAACGTGCTTACCAACGACCAGACGCAGACGCAGGTTCTTACCAAGTCCAAGGCGAAGGCCTGGGATGCCACGACCGGCGACGAGGTTGCGGCCGTGGTCACGAACTTCAACGGCTACAGCCGCATTCCTGCCAACTATACTATAACCATAGCAGTTGACAATGAGCGGACCGTCACCGCCACGATAACGGCCAAAGTCATCTCGCAGACTATCCTTGTCGAGCCAGACGACGACGGCGACCACTACTTTATCGCTGCCGACCCGGCACGCCTGAACCCGGTTGACTACGACACCACAACACGCGCTGACCTTATAGGCCTCACCAATGCCAATGCCTGGAAAGACGACCGTGGGCTCGACCCAAAGGCCGTGCAGGTAGATGACTTCACCGGTGAGCTTGGCGGCGCTCTTGGCAACCCCGCGACTACCTACAACGGCGTGCAGGGCAACTACTTCGCGACCTTCTCGGTCATTGAGAACCCTGCGACCAGGGTCGTCGATGTGCCGGTCTTGGTCACCACGGGAGGATTCCCCGAAATCGCGTTCACCCAGAACCCGGTTACCCTGCCGCTTGGTACGGGAACCGCTCCTGATGCAGTCCTGCTTGACGGCGTGACGGCAACCGACAAGGAAGACAACGACAACGGCCTTACGGTCACGCCGGTTGTCGCTGCCAACAGCCCCGCAGTAGACCTTGCCACCGAGGGCGTTTACGTTGTCTACTACTCCGCTACCGACAGCGACTACAACACGACAACCAAGCCGCGCACCTTTGTGGTGGGCGACCTCGTGGTGGGGGACACCTACATCGTCGGCGCTGAGGACTTCTACCTCCATGAGGACGATGTTGAGACGGCAGACCCCGCAAAGAGGTCGCAGGTGCTCAGCGAGTCGCATACCAAGGTCTGGAGACGCAACGCCGACGGCAGTGCTACCCCGGTTGCCAGCCCCGCTGCGATCGACACCCTTGGGATAGCCTATGACGGCGCCCACACCTACACCAACGTGGCAAGCGACACACCGTATCCCCTCACAATCAGCTTCTCGGACGACCTCCTTGCAACCAAGAGCATCAAGGCGCTGGTGTACAAGGGCACCATCATCGAGCGCGACGGCTATCTGCTCAACTACCAGGACATCCCCAACCCCAGCTTCCCCGTTTTCTCACGGGAGAACGCCCAGAGCGTTACCGGCATCAATAAGATGACGGATGTCTCCCGCAACAAGCTCATCGAATGGGGCGTGGCCAAGGCGTTCAAGCTGGTAGACTTCGCCCTTGTCCCGGTAGAGGTTGTTGATTATGACATCCAGGACAACGCCCTCCAGACGTGGCACGTCACCTACCAGGTTGCCGAGAAGCCAACGGTGACCGGCACCAACGATGTCACCGTCACGGGCGGTGCGCCGCCAACCGTGAACGCAACCACGCCTATCGAGATATGGGTGGGCGGCAGCTATGACCCAATGACGAACGTCTCCGCACATGACTCTGAGGATGACGCCAACGGCATCCCTGTTAGCGTCCAGCTTAATGGCAGGGCGCCTACGCTGGCGAACTCGAATGTCGACGTGAATACGCCCGGCGTGTATGTTGATACGTACTTGGCCGTCGACTCCGAGGCCAATGAGTCGCTGCCGGTCAC